>JBLWTS010000105.1:0-9727 GCA_048270045.1 Aequorivita sp. | reverse complement strand
AGATGTGGTTTTTCGGCTGTTTACAATTAGGGGTTAAAGTAAATATTTTGAATCGAACTTTTGGAAAGGGACTGGATTTATATTAACAGGGTTTTTAACAGAGGTTAAAAGGTATTTAAACCCAGAAATTATATGGAGGTTCAGGTTAGGGTTTCGCAGAAGAGGGATATGCTATTTCTATAGGCTATATATCAATAGACAACTTGTTCGGAAATGTCAAAACCATTTGGATGTATCAAACACAGCTAGTGTCAAAAAAAATGCCATTTTCCATCGGTATTCACACAATGACTGTATCTTTGATAATATCAAATGATAGTATCAAAATGAATCCTCCCTACGAGATAACCGCCGAAATTCTAAAATTAATAACCTCTATTTCAGAAAAAATGGGAGCAATAAATGCAACTTTTTTAAACCGACCTTCTCCTAAATTAAGAAAGCAAAACAGGATAAAAACCATCCATGCTTCATTAAAAATAGAAGGAAATAGTTTAACAGAAGACCAGATTACTGCCCTACTGGAAAAGAAAAGAGTTATTGGACCCAAAAAAGACGTTCTCGAAGTTTTAAACGCAATCCAGATTTATGAAAATTTAAACCAATACAATCCCAACAACGAAAAATCATTTTTAAAAGCGCATCAAAATCTTATGAAAGGTCTTATTGAAGATGCTGGTAAATATAGAAAACAAGGCGTGGGAATTGTAAAGGGTTCCAAAATTGAACATGTGGCGCCACCCTTTAATAATGTAGCTTTTTTAATGAAAGACCTCTTTCAATATTTAAAAAATTCAGAAGATATCGAATTAATTAAAAGTTGTGTCTTTCGTTATGAAATGGAATTTATCCATCCTTTTTTAGATGGTAACGGCAGAATGGGAAGATTGTGGCAAACTTTAATTTTAATGCAGAAATATCCAATCTTTGAGTTTTTGCCATTTGAAACGATGATTAGCAAGGACCAGGAAAAATATTACGAAGCTTTGGCTCAAAGCGACAAATCAGGAAAATCTACAAAATTTATTGAGTATATGCTAAATGTGATGGACGGTTCTATTGATCAATTGTTAAACTTCAATAACCGAACGTTGAATGAAAATGATCGGATTGAATATTTTGCATCCTTTAATAAAGTTGAATTTACGAGAAAAGATTATATGGATATTTTCAAAGATATTTCTTCCGCCACCGCCAGCAGGGATTTAAAAAGAGGGGTAGAATTAAATATATTCCAGAAAATTGGAGAAAAGAATAAAACAATATATAAAATGACCCCGCGCTAGCACCATCATCTCTTGCGCACCCAACCTGTTTTCCATTCATCCCCCCAAAAACATAATCAGCGAATTAAAAAGCAAGTCTTATGTCTATCATCTAACTATCGCTATAATCAATTGATTTTCAACTAGCGACAATTTTGATTATACATTTTATTTTTCAAGTTTTCTTAACTGAATTCTCTAAATATTCCTCCCTCTTATTCTTCGAAAAATAACCTTAAAGTCGCAGACTTCAATTTCGACCAGCCTGCCGGCTGGCAGGTTTCGATTTCGATTTCATTTTCGATTTCAATTTCAATTTCGTCCCTGTTAGATAAAGTTCGCGATCTCGGACGGGTCCGAGTGATGGACTTATGTCTTACGTCTTTAGTGCCGCGGTCTTACATCTTATTCAGAAATTACCCATTTCAAATAAATTAAAAAGGGCGAATCAACATAAAACAGATTTTTAGTAATTTAGCAGTAAAGACCCTTTACAAGTCAATGGATATGTATGAGTCATTTTAATTTAAAAATACTCTCCAGATTTCTAACGACCCAGGTATATTGACTAAACTATAAAAAAACTCGAATCATGGCAATTATCAATCCTTACATCAACTTTAATGGAAATGCAGAAGAAGCCTTTAACTTTTATAAATCGGTTTTTGGCGGAGAGTTCGCAATAATAACACGTTTTAAAGATATGCCATCGCCTGATCATCCCTTTTCAGAAAAGGAAGCAGATAAAATAATGCACATTGCGCTTCCTATTGGCAACAACGTTTTAATGGCCAATGACGTTCCAGAAAGTATGGGTCGAGTAAATGAAAATGAGAACAGGTCTAAAATATCCGTAAACGCTCAAACTAGGGAAGAGGCCGACAAGCTATTCTACGGACTTTCTGCCGGCGGTACAATTGAATGTCCGATAAACGATAGTCCTTGGGGCTCTTATTTTGGGATGTTTAGAGACAAATACGGCATAGAATGGATGGTGGATTTTGATCCATCGTATAAAAAATAAATCTCCAATGAAAATGAAAGATTATAAACCCAAGAATTACAATTCCCTCTCACCATATCTTATTGTTGATAATGCCCAAAAATTGGTAGCGTTGCTCAAAACCATATTTGATGCTAAGGAATTAAGGCGGTATGAGCACGAAAATGGAACCATAGCGCATATAGAACTTCTTCTTGATGACAGTGTTCTAATGATAAGCAATAGCACGGATAAGTATCCAGCCAACAAGACAATGCTCCATTGCTACGTGCCAGATGTTTTTAAAACGTTTGATTTGGCAATAAATAATGGCTGCGAAATAATTGAATTCCCCCTAAAAAAAGAAGGAGACCTAGACATTAGAGGCTCCTTTTTCGATTTTGCCGGAAATTATTGGTCGGTAAGCACTCAATCAATTTAACTTTCAAACAAATACAAAGTCCTTAGGCTTAGCCAAGTCCCTAGGAACTTGGTTCTCTCCACGGCAGAAAGGCTTGTCTCTTGCAGTTCCCCTCGGGAACGGTCTCGGTTCCCATCACGGCGGGCAGGCTTGGTTCAACCAGTCCATTTAAGGACAATCTAATTTTTTTTCCTACCTTTAAAAAAGCAATAATGTCTCCTTTTTTTATGGCTACAAAAAGAAAAAAATCCACCAAACAAACTACTAAAATTACACCCAGAAGAGCTAAAAACCTCTCTCCAGGAACTGTTTCATATACAGGAAAAAAGACGGCTCTGATTACGAGCTTGGATATAATTGATTATTCCAAAGAGCATTACGATCGTTTTGAAACTAAAGTGGTTGCCGATGCATTTAAATATGAAGATTCCAGTCATATAACTTGGATAAACGTCAACGGGCTAAATGATGCAGAAGCAATTATGGCGCTCGGGAATCACTTTGAACTGCATCCGCTGATTCAGGAAGATATTGTAAGTACACATCAACGTCCCAAGATTGACGAATACGAAGATTATCTATTTCTAGTTTTCAAAATGTTGCATTATGATGAGAAGGAGCAATTAACAAAAGAACACGTGAGTATGGTGATGGGGAAGGATTATCTAGTAACATTCCAAGAATCCCAAGGTGATGTTTTTGATGATCTTCGGGAAAGATTGTCGCAAAGTAGGGGCAGAGTAAGAGGAGCGGGAGCCGACTATTTGATGTTTGCCATTCTCGATGCAGTGGTTGATAATTACTTTACCGTAGTCGAATTTTTGAGCAATAAGATTGAGCTTCTCGAAGACAGACTTTTTGACGAACAGGGAAATGAAGAAATTCCACAGGAAATCCAGGAACTTAAAAAAGAGATTTTAAAAATCAGAAAGGCAGTTTTACCTTTACGGGAAGTGATAAATAGACTTGAAAAAATAGAAACTCCGCTGATAGAACCAAGTACCACTAAATATATCCGCGATTTATACGACCATATTATTCAGGTGAATGAAAGTGTTGAAATCTATCGAGAAATGATTTGGGGCCTAATGGATATGTATATGACCACACTGAGCAATAAAATGAACGAGGTTATGAAAGTCTTGACTATTATGGCTTCCATATTTATTCCGCTCACATTTTTGGCGGGTATTTACGGGATGAATTTTGACAATATGCCCGAACTTCACTACAAATACAGCTATTTCTATCTATTGGGAATCATGCTCTTGGTAGTTTTAGGGATGGTTTATTATTTTAAAAAGAAAAAGTGGTTTTGAGCAATCCAGTCGCTATTCTCCACGTTTTTGTGGCTGTCTCATAACAATCGTTTTGTGTCAGTTCGAGCGCATGCGAGAACTGTTAGTTTCTGATTATCAATAATGTATATACTTTGGTTTGTTTTGAGCAAAGTAGAAAGACTCGACCGGACATATCGACGAAATCCCAGTTTTTGGGGAGTTACTTCTTTTTTCGTCTCAACTTATACAAACCTATATAGCCTAGTATTCCTCCAATGGCGATAATCCCGCCAGAGAGGTTTTTAGCGTGCGCGTTAATCATTCCGATTATAAGTAATACACAAACAGCAATAGCGGAATAAAATAGAACTGTGGCTTTTTGAGTATGAAAAAAATCTTTGTATTCAATTTTATTCGCGCTCACATCTTTCTTATCGTCGGTAACTAACTCGCGGGAATTATTGTAATCCTCTATAAATTCTTTAAAATCATCAATTAAAATTTCAAAATCATCCTTTTTATTCCAAATGGTATTTTTATATAAGCTGAAGGTAGCACCATATGGAAGTTAAAGCTTAAAAGTTTGATTTCTGCCAAAATTCCTGTCATAAAAGCCATAGATGTACTCATTAAAATTGGTTTCGCTTTTCTTGTAGTTGTAAGATCTCGTTTCAAGTAGTCAAAAGTTATTCTTTCCTGGTCAAAGCTTATTCGGATTGGACTCAAACCAATTCGTTGTATGATGAAGATAGAAAGTATGTTACAAGCAACAGCTGATAATACCGAGATTTCAATCTCATTTTCGAATACTGTCTCAGATAATATAACTGGTAAAACAAAACCGATTAACATATAAATCGCAATCGTCCAGCCTTTAAATGCAAAAACAAGGTATGTGGATTAATTTTTCTTTTCAACCATTATTAGTTGGGATATTATTTGGATTTTCCCTGTCGATATCTTTCAATTATCTCATCAGAAGATTTGATGGTTCTTTTGATCCATTCCAATTTGATTTCAGGTTTTTCTTCTTCTGAGAGTTGCCATTTTACCTCACTTTGTTTCAATTTTGAAACTACGCTTTGAAGAATAATTGCCGCAGAAACTGAAATATTGAGACTTTCAGTAAAGCCATACATTGGGATTTTTAAAAATCCGTCGGCTGCTGTCATCACAGTGGTGCTCAATCCTTCGCTTTCTTTTCCGAAGAAAAATGCACTTTTCTTTGTAACATCAAATTCGTGAAGCATTGTAGAATTATCGTGCGGCGTGGTGGCAATAATTTGGTAACCCGAGCTTTTTAGGTTTTTGATGCAGTCGGTGATTGAGTTATACCTATTCAGGGAAACCCATTTTTGTGCTCCCATTGCAATTTCCTTATCAATCCGCTTGCTAACTTTTTCTTCCACCACGTGCAAATCCTGAATCCCAAAAACATCACAAGTCCGCATTACCGCGCTGGTGTTGTGAAGTTGGTAAACATCTTCAGTAACCACTGTGAAATGACGCGTACGTTCTGAAAGCACCTTATGGAAGCGTTCTTTTCTTTGCTCCGTTAAATAAGTTTCCAAATATTTTAATAATTCCAAATCCACGTTGAAAAAGTTAATGTGTTATTAAGTTGCTGATTTACTGAGTACTGATTTACTGAGAACTAATTTACTGACGCACTGAATTCCGCTAAGATAAAAGTTATTGCCTATTTATCAAGATTTTCCAACAACTTAGTAATCGCAATGTTTGGCTAAAGCGAGATTCGTGCGCTTTTTTAGACACGGGCTAAAGCACCGTGGTTATTTGAATCTAGTCTTTCTGAATAGTCCTGTGCCCCCCTGTCCGCCTACGGCGGGTAAACCGGACGGGCAGGTTTGCCTCGGGGAGGAAAAGTAAGGTATGTGACTTTAGCCAAATTCCTTCAGAATTAACTAAAATGCATAAGCCGAAAAAGAATAATTCAATTTAGATAAAGTTCGTGATCTTGAGTGGTCCTCAGGCATAATTTTTAACTTTTTTAAACATTTTTCGGATAACAGAATTAGTTTATTATGCGGGTAATCATTAACTTAGTGACGCAATAATTATATAACCAAAAATGAAAATAGCAGTACTCACGGGTGCGGGTGTAAGTGCCGAAAGCGGGATTAAAACTTTCCGAGATAGTGATGGCCTTTGGGAAGGACATGATGTTATGGAAGTTGCTTCCCCTGAAGGATTTGCCAGAAATCCAGAAGCCGTATTAGATTTTTATAATCAACGAAGACGGCAACTCTTGACGGTACAACCCAATGCGGCTCACAAATCTTTAGTAAAACTGGAAAAGCATCACGAGGTAACTATTATCACTCAAAACGTTGACGATCTCCACGAACGTGCTGGAAGTACCAACGTAATCCATCTTCACGGAGAACTCCTCAAAGCACGATGCACTGTTGATGAAAGTGTGATCTTGGACTGGAAAATGGACTTAACCCTTGGGCAACTCTCTGACAACAATCATCAACTGCGGCCACATATAGTTTGGTTTGGCGAAATGGTCCCAATGATTGAAGTAGCTGCCGAAGTTGTGGAAAGCGCAGATGTACTCATTATTGTCGGAACGTCAATGCAAGTGTATCCTGCCGCTGGATTGGTTCAATATGCCAAACCCACAACGCCAATTTACTTTGTGGATCCAAAACCTTCTATTTCTAAAACTAAAAAAATTACGGTATTTGCAGAAAAGGCATCCACGGGCGTTCCAAAAGTAGTCGAACTTTTAATATAGAAAATTATGGTTCCCAAAGATTTAGAAGAAAAATTGATGGAGGTTGACAGCAGTCGTATGAAAAGAGAAGAAGTTGTTTCTTGGATTCTACGAAATAAACCTCATTATGTTCGAGAAATGCTGCAATGGAGTTTTAATGAGGAAAGTGAACTCCTCGTAAAATCATCTTGGATTTTGGAGGCAATTTGTAAACGAAGACCTGAAGCCTTCTTTAAATATATGTACTTATTCTTCGAGCACCTTCCAAATATAAAAAATGATTCTGCTCTCCGTTCGTGTGCTAATATTTGCAAGATGTTGTGCTATAATCACTTTATGCTTAAATACACCTATTTCAGAGATATTTTAAGGGAAGATCAACGAGATTTATTAACCGCAGTTTGCTTCGATTGGCTCATTACCGATCAAAAAGTTGCCTGTCAAGCTCCTGCAATGGACTGTCTGTATTATTTAGGATGGGATAAAAAGAAATCTTGGATTTATCCCGATTTAATAGGGATTTTAACCAAAGACGCTCCTAATAAAAGTGCTGGCTATCAGGCACGTGCAAGGAAGGTTTTGAAAAGGATTTCATAAATATCTTGCCAAAATTGTTAAAATTGACCAAAGCAATTCACACCACAAGTGACAATTTCATAGATTTATATTTCCTTATAAATCAACCCTATGAAAATCATATCCATAAAAGTGTTAGCACTGGTGTTCCTATCAGGAATCTCTTGCAGAAATATTGAAGAGAAGGAAAACAAGTTAAATGTTCCAGCCGAAACGCGGGCTACAATAGAATACAGTCACCACCAATTAGATACAATTCCAGAGAATACCTCAGATATCGGTGTTTTCAGGGGTAGTGGGGGTGAGCCTTTTTGGAGTGTGAGGGTTGATTCCAACTCCATCTTATTTGAAACCCCAGATAAAAAAATTACTGGAACCATTTCTAACTCGGATACTTCCGAAAATGCTACCGTCTTTTTTTCCAATTATGAGAATGGCACGATGAAAGTTGTTATCAAAAAAGAAGAATGTATTGATGGAATGAGTGGCAAGAAAAATTCGCATAAAGTAGAATTTCAAATTAAACAGAAAAACGGAAAAGACTTCACAACTTACGAAGGATGCGGGGATTATGAAGAGCCCTAATTTCCAATTAATTTGTAACTGATTTTCACTTAAAAAATGGAACTTATGAAAAAGGAATTTATAGTTTTATTCTCGATCAGCATACTGGGCTTTACATCATGCACGAAAAACTCGAAAGAGATTGAATCCGAAGAAGCTATTGTAGATGTTGAAGTACCTGCAAGTTTAGAAGAAGAGATGGATGTTGATGCCGTTACTTGCTACCGTTACGCATCTCCAAAGGATACAATATTTCTAACGCTGAATCGTGCAAATACTGAAGTTACAGGGAGTTTATCCTATGATTATATAGAAAAACCTGAAAGTAAAGGGACTTTTAAGGGTGAAATCAAAGGAGATACAATTTTCGCAGATTACACATACGCGGAGGCTGGTAAAACATTGGTAAGAGAAATGATTTTTGTGAAAAATGACAGCAGTCTAGTTGAAGGTGTAGGGCTTACCGAAGTCAAAAATGGAAAGACAATGTTTAAACCAGATGCTATTTTGAGTTTTAACGAAGTCATGTCACTCGAAAAAGTAGAATGTGAGTAAAATTGATTTTTATAAAATTCATCTATCAAATTTATAATATTCCAAATAGGGATGGGGTGTATTGTTTAAGGAATGTATGATGGCATCCATACCCATCACACTAAAGGTGATTCCATTACCGCCAAAACCTAAAATATAATGCTCATTGCTTTTTAAGTTTTCTTTCCCATAATATGGAAGTCCATCTTTTGTTTCTCCAAAAGTTCCAGCCCATGAATAGTCTGCAACAAAAGGAATGTCGGGGAAACATTTTTTAAACGCTTTGGTTAATTCCTTTTCTTTTTTCGGAAGAAGTGCATCGCGATGTTTTGCATTTTTGAAATCACGATCTCCACCGCCCATCATAATTCGATCATCATCTGTGCTTCGGAAATATAAGTACGGCGAATCGGTATTCCAATACATAGTATCTTTAAAAGCCTCAGGAATAGTTTCATAAGTTTCGGAAACTAAAGCGAAAGTGCTTTTTAAATTCACAATGTTCTTACTAACAGTTTCGGTACTTTCATATCCGGTACAATGCACAACCGCCTTAGCTTCAATTGTAAAACCATTCTTGATTTTTGATATTATCTTATTGTCGTTTTCCTTAATCGAGTCAATTTCGGTTCGATCATAAACTTGTAGTCCTTTTTCGCCTAAGTATTCCAGCAAATCATGGGTAAGTTTATAGACGTCCATTCGTGCTCCTGAGGCCGATTCAATACCAGCATATCCTTTAAGTCCCCGTGTTTCCAAATCTTTTTTAGAGAGCCATTTCACTTTAAATCCATGTTCTTTTCTCGCTTCAAATTCTGCTTTTAGAAAGTCAGCATCCCGTCTCGTCGAAGTGAAATAAACACTTTTTTGATATTTAAAACCACAATCACTTTTTACTTGATTGACAATCTTCTTTAGTTGTTTGATTGACTTCTCACAATTCTGATAACTGGAAACAGCAGGAGTTAGACCAATTTGTTCGATTAATTTATGGAGAGGAACATCAATTTCATATTGAAGCATTGAAGTGCTCGCAGCCGTACTGCCATTACAGACATCACGTTTATCCACCATTACAACCTTTTTTCCTTCTCCTATAAGTTTATAAGCAATTAATGCACCCGTTATTCCGGCACCTATAATAAGTATCTCTGTTGAAATTGAATTTTTGAGGGAAGGATAGCTTTGAGCCAAAGCATTCTTTATGAGCGAATAAGGCTCGTTTGACCGTATATCCATGATTTTTTATTGAAAGTTATTTAATTCGCAACAATAATATTATGTTTTTAGGAACTATTTAGGAAATTTCATTGTTAGGGCGTTAAACACTTCTTAATTAAGAAAGCTATAAGAACGTTTCCC
>JBLWTS010000104.1:0-9811 GCA_048270045.1 Aequorivita sp. | reverse complement strand
TCCTCTTCTTTTCCTGTTTTCAATCCCCAAAAAAACCTTGTCCATTTTCGGCAAAAATTTACTTTTTTTAAGCGTTTTTGAAGCCAAATTATGATGTTCTTTTTGCGTTGTTTGTTCGGACGTTGTTCGGACGTTGTTCGAAGGTCCTTCGGACGAGTTTCCCGAAAAGGGGGCCTTGTTTGAAGAAAGTCCGAAGGATGTTAAAATAAGGGTTGTGAAATGCCCAATAAATTCAAATTTAGAAATCATAAAATCCCCATATTTCTATATCAACAGTTTTGGTTTATATTTGAGAATCATTAAATTTTATAGAAACCCATGAATTCGAGTGACAATCTTGTTTTACAAATAGAAATTTGCAACCTAATATACAGTCGTTGAGCGATGATAAAGTTATTCAGAAATACACGGAGGCGGTTATGGATTGAAAACAGATTCGGAAGATACCTGTTGTATGCCATTGGGGAGATTATCCTAGTTGTCATTGGGATTTTGATCGCACTAAAAATCAATACTTGGAACCAGAACATACAGAATGTGAAAATAGCCAATGATTATATTGAAAACGTGAGCAACGATTTAAAATACGACACCATTGTGTTTGGAGGGGCACTCAAAAATTTAAAACAACTGGAGGAAATAAAGAAATGGGGACTCAAAATGGACTCCTATGAAGAAATACCACCGGAATACTTTGAGGGTATCATAAGCTCGCAGTATTATAATATTAAGGTTAACAACAATTCCTTTGCGCAGATGAAAAACAACGAAGTTTTGAAATTAAAGGAGTATAAAAAAATATTCAAGAATTTGAATTTTTATTATACTTCGAAGAAGGATTATATAGACAACTTCAATGAATGGGAATTGCAATCTGCCCAAGGCGAGGCAAAATTTTGGAATGAACAAAATGATTTCGAAATAAACTATTGGGAAAATGACAGTATTCCGATGCATCAGTCTCCTGAAAAAAGAAAGGAAGCGATAATTAAAATATTGAAGTCGCACATAGGTAGAAATATGATCAAACTAAGCTTATTGCGAGTTCAAAAAATCCAGCATATGTATCTTGATCAGAAGGAATTTGCCACTCGCTTATTGGTAAAAATAGACAGTTTGAAAACCGACAAACAAATTCAACAATAAACAAAACAAAGCCAGCCCTGAAAGAGCGTAATACCTTAACGATGGGCACCAGCCCATCACACAAGAACCAAAAACCAACAGCCCTGAAAAAGCGCAATACCCAAACGATGAGCGCAAGCCCATCGCACAAGAACCAAAAACCAACAGCCCTGAAAGGGCGCAATACCCCAACGATGGACACCAGCCCATCCCATAAGAACAACAAAACAACAGCCCTGAAAGGGCGCAATACCTTAACGATGGGCGCCAGCCCATCCGAGAAAAAACAGATATGAACCCAGCCCTGAAAGGGCGTAATATATCGAGTTATGGGACAATCATTAGTACAAAATTACATCCACCTAGTATTCAGCACCAAGTACAGACAACCCCTCATTACCCCACCTGTGGAAGAAGAGCTTCACGCCTATTTGGGAGGTATTTGCAATCGACTGGAATGCCAAACCATTAAAGTGGGCGGTTATACGGATCATATCCATATTCTATGTAAGCTTTCCAAAAAGATAGCATTAATGAAGCTACTGGAAGAAGTGAAATCCCATTCCTCCAAATGGATAAAAACCAAAGGAGAAGCCTATCAAAATTTTTACTGGCAAAATGGATATGGGGCTTTTTCAGTGAATCCTTCACAGGTAGATGTAGTGATTGCATACATAGCCAATCAGCACGAGCACCATAAAAAAAAGTCATTCCAGAATGAATATAGGGGGTTTTTGAAAAAATATAACGTGGAATATGACGAAAAATTTGTGTGGGATTAGGGGGGGTTGGAGGGTTTGGAAGGGAATGACGCCCTTTCAGGGCTTTTATGTTTTTCCTTTCCCTCAGCACGAAGCTAGCGCCCAGTGCTGAGGGATGATGCCCTTTCAGGGCTGGCACTTCTTCTGGAACTCCACAACGGATAAATGTCAACGCTGAGGAATATTGCTCTTTCAGGGGTAGTTGAATATAACAACGAGAAATAGTATCACGGTAAGGTTATCGCTCTAATTTGAGGAATAGGCTTTAGACGCAATTTTATGGGTGGTTGGGTATTTTTACGAGTATGAATTAAATAATTTATCTTCCCCTTCTACAAGAAGTGCGAATTCTTCTTATTTTCGTCCTGATGAAACGCAAAAAGCAAAAATTCAGCAGTAGGAAATCCCTTCGTTATAGAGGCACCGAATGTTTGAATTGCGGCCAGCCATTAGACCGAAGTGATGCATATTGCCCGCGATGTTCGCAGTTAAACAGCACAAAAAGTCTTACAGCTATAGATTTCTTCTCAGAGTTTCTCAGTAGTATTCTGGTTTATGATTCTCGATTGCGCAGTACGTTAAAAGATTTGCTGTTTAAGCCGGGGGTAATCAGTAAAAACTTCATCAAAGGACAAAGGCTAAAATATGCCAATCCGTTTCGCTTCTTTTTGAGTGTTTCCATTATCTTCCTATTGATGAATGGGATTCTAAATCTGGTAACGAGTTCAGATAGCACTATGTCGCTAAACTTGAACCTTCCGCCTTCTGAATCCCGACAAAGCAAGTTTTTGGAATTGTTTTCCGAGGGAGCTTCATATGTAAATAAGAAAGACTCTATAACCGCACAATCCTTGGGAATACCGTTGTATTTTTCTGAAAGGGTGTTGGACTCCATGACTTTTTCTGAAGGTTACAACAACCGAAGTTCACTTTACTTGTTTTATCAATTTCATCATAAAGAAGAATCCCCTAATGTTGCTTTGAAAAACTTAGGGCACGACGACACTTCTGCAAATCAATGGTTATATGCAAGGGCTATTGCTTGGAACAAGATTATGTATGATCCAAATGGCTTCATTAACTACGTAGTTTCAAAATTTCCATTTTTCCTTTTCTTCTTTACTCCCTTCTACGCTATTTTCTTTTGGCTCTTTTATTCCCGAAAGAAGTACACCTATATGGAGCATATGATTTTCATTTTCCATATTTTCAGTTTTATCTTTTTGGCAATGCTCATCTTCTTGATCCCCGATTACTTCATGGAGAGTTTATTTACCAAACTTCTATTCGCTATTATAGGCCCGCTATACTTCTATTTGGCTTTGAAAAAATTTTATGGGCAAAGCAAACTGGTAACCTTTATTAAATTTGTATTTTTAAGCTTTATTTTTATCATCGGTTTCTTTCTTGCTACCCTATTTTTTGTAGCAGCCAGTGCCGCAATCTATTGAAAAATGATACAACAGGTAACTCAGGGAATCAAGATTTCAGTTAAAACTGAATATGGAGGCACTTTAAACAAAGACGGCTTGGCGCAACATGCCTTTGCCTACACCATATCTATTGAAAACCAGAGTAAAGATACCGTGCAGCTCATTTCGCGCTATTGGAAAATTAAAGATTCCTTAAATGACACAGAAGTGGTGCAAGGAGAGGGCGTAATTGGCAAAAAGCCCATTTTACTACCCGGTCAAATACATACATACACCAGTGGATGCCTACTCAATTCGTCATTTGGAGCAATGTATGGTCATTTTAACTTGGTAAATTTTACCACAACCCACAAATTCAGTGTGCCTATTCCACTTTTTAATTTGAGCGCGCCCTTTTCGATAAATTAAACGCCTTGTCCTACTCTCTAAATGAAATAGTCCGAAAGGATTATCTCCAACTGAATACTAATTAAAGTTACTGAGCGGAGTTGAATTACTGATTACTGAACACTGATTTACTGATTCCCTCAGTTTGCAAATCTTCATAACGCATTGCCACATTTGTGCCTCTTTTGACGATTTGAGTGATGCTTTTGGTCTTAACAAAACCCCTATCAATTACTAGGTTTTTAGTTAAATCACCTTCGCCAGCCGTTTTATGAAAATGTAGGACTTCCGCTTCGGAAGGGTTAACCGTTTCAAACAAAAAATTTGAAAACCATTGTTCACGCTTTCTTTTAGGATGCTCTGGATATAAGGGGGATGAAGACCATATTTTTGGAGCCAAGGGTTGTTCAGAAAAGTGATACTCAGTTCCATCCCAAACCAACTGAAACAATTGTATTTCTGATTTCCACTCCACTACAATCGCGGTAAAAGGCTCAATTCCGTTGAAATCATAATTTTCAATTTCTCTTTTTAAATCCTCGCATTTCAGAAGGTCCTTTACAACTAAACCTCTACTTTTCCTGTAAAAAGGATTTCGTTGATGCGCCACAAAACCACCATTCATTAAGGTAACAACCCTTTTCTTTTCGCTTATGCCAATCCAAGTACCCCCAGCCACGGCATCCTTGGGATACAGTAATTGTAAGCCCTCTTCGGTGTAGATTTTAGGAGGAATGGTATTGCGTCCAGGAGCTTCATCTCGATTGGAAGTTAGGATAAAATCATCATTGGATTTGGGAATAAAAGTTACGGTACACATTTTTTACAAATTATTAATCGAAACTACGAAAGGAAATGAACAAATTCCAATTAACAAGTAATAAATTCCAAATGAAAACGTCTAAGCCCCAAAACGCAAAAGCCAAACTTGAAATAAAAAACAAACATAAACCTTCAATGGCACTTGGTTAAATAATCCAATTTGGAATATGGAATTTCAAGGTTTGGTGCTTTCATTTTTGTACCTTTGCGGACTTATAAATACACAAAATTAAAAGTTATGGGAAATGGATTTTTTAAAGTGCCAGTCGCCGTAAATGAACCTATAAAAAACTATGCGCCAGGTTCTGCAGAACGAGAAGAAGTACTTAAAACATACCGAGAAATGTATAAGGCAAAAATAGAAGTGCCTTTATTTATCAACGGAAAGGAAGTTAAAACAAAGGAAACCGTAACAATGTCTCCTCCGCACGATCATAAACACGTTTTGGGAACTTATTACAAAGCAACCAAGAAAAATGTGGAAGAAGCTATTTCGGGTGCCTTGGAAGCAAGAAAAAAATGGGCAGCCATGCCGTGGGAACAACGCGCTGGAATCTTCCTTCGTGCTGCCGAGTTGATTGCTGGACCTTATAGAGCAAGACTTAACGCCGCTACAATGCTTGGCCAGTCAAAAAATATTTATCAAGCCGAAATTGACTCTGCGTGCGAGATTATCGACTTCCTAAGATACAATGTTCAGTATATGACCGAAATCTATGCAGAACAACCCGAATCTACCTCAGCTGCTTGGAACCGCATTGAATACAGACCGCTAGAAGGTTTTATTTATGCAATTACTCCTTTTAACTTTACTGCAATTGCAGGAAACTTACCTTCAAGTGCCGCTTTAATGGGCAATGTGGTTGTTTGGAAACCGAGCAACACGCAAGTTTATTCGGCAAAAGTCCTTATGGACATCTTCCGTGAAGCAGGAGTTCCTGCTGGAGTTATCAATATGGTAATGGGGGATGCTGCAATGATTTCGGAGACCCTTATGGCTAGTCCTGATTTTGCTGGAGTACACTTTACTGGTTCTACTGGAGTATTTCAGGGAATTTGGAAGAAGATTGGCGAGAATATCACAAACTACAAAACCTATCCACGAATTGTGGGCGAAACGGGTGGCAAGGACTTTATCGTGGCTCACGAATCCTCAAATCCGAAACAAGTTGCAACTGCAATGAGCCGAGGTGCGTTTGAATATCAAGGTCAGAAATGCAGCGCGGCAAGCCGTTGCTATATCTCTAAGAGCATTTGGAAAGATGTTGAGAAATTTTTGATAGACGATGTTCGTTCTTTTAAAATGGGAACCCCCGAAGATATGGGCAATTTCATAAATGCAGTGATCAGTGAAAGTTCATTTGACAAACTTGCAAAATACATTGACGCAGCCAAAAAAGACAAAGGTGCTGAAATAATTGTAGGCGGAAATTATGACAAGAGTAAAGGCTACTTTATTGAGCCTACCGTTATTGTTGTTAAAGATCCAAAATACACTACGATGTGTACTGAATTGTTCGGTCCTGTGCTTACCGTTTACGTTTTTGATGATAAGAAGTGGGAAGAAACCCTGCACTTAGTTGACGAAACTAGCGAATACGCGTTAACAGGAGCTGTTTTCAGTGAAGACCGATATGCTCTTGAAGAAGCTGTAAAGATTCTTGAAAACGCAGCGGGTAACTTCTATATCAACGACAAACCTACGGGTGCTGTTGTTGGCCAACAACCATTTGGTGGGGCTCGTGCCAGTGGAACTAACGACAAAGCTGGAAGCAAACAAAACCTATATCGTTGGATATCTCCAAGAATGGTTAAAGAAACTTTTGTTTCTCCTATTGATTATAGATATCCTTTTTTAGGATAAACCTAATTTCAATTCCATCAAAAAACCCATCCTGAAATATTCAAGATGGGTTTTTTCATGCTGGGAAAATGTTCTTTTAATAGAAGGTTTTATTTTCTCCCAACTCTGCGTGTTGCGAGTTTTTCGCATTATTATCTGCCTTTACTACCATCACTACAAAGCTCAAGTTTTCAACATTGTAATCTGAGGGAACCGTAAAGTTATAAGTCTTCTTAAACTCTTTAAAGGCTGGGGTTTGTGGAATATTATCCCCAAAAAGATTGGAAAGGGAGTTTCGCAATCCATCATTGTGAACGTAATCAATTATTGGATCACCCTTATCATAGTATGGATGACCGAGCGTTGTATTGAAATAATTTGCTTGATCTGCAATAACCCCACTTTCAAGCAAATAAACCACAAGTTTATCACCTTGTTCCGAGCCGTTTCTATAAACTACTTTTACATCCACCGAAAGACTAGAACCCGCAATACTAGATTCTATACCGATGGAAACATTGCTTTCAACACCTGCCAAGGTGGTAACAGCTGTATAATCATAAGGATTACTGGTCCACCTTTGAGTTCTATTAATCTGTGTTTGAGGAAAACTGTCAGGAACGCCAAATTCGGTTTGAAGGTCTACAATTTGTGGGAAATGCAGAGGTTCTGGAACACTTCCAGATTTTTTATGAATTGCAACTACGGTAACGTGATTCGTTAAGACTTTGACAGAATCAATAGCCACTGTAGCTTTCAGACAAAACCCACACCACGTACCAGTATAATCTTCAATCACTACATTTCTTCTTGGTATATATACCGAAAAGTTTTTTGCAGCTGTAGTGTATGGCTCACCCTCAACCTCATATTTAGCATAAACCTCAAAAACACCTTCGACTGGTGATGAATAGGTAAGGCCTGAAATGGCATTATTATTAACATAAAAAGTAGCTTCCGAAGCCATATCTTCACCACTTGAATTTAGCAAACCGAAAGTAATGGTTTGGTCTGTCATAGCTCTAGTAACGTCAATAGTAAGTGCACGCTCAGAATCTGACAACACCTCAAATGTCAACACATTACTCGTTGCATCTCCAAAAACAGCTTTTACGCGAAAAGTGCCAGTGTCACTAAATGTATAAGTTGAACCTGTTATTTCAGTATCATCAACATACAGTTTTGCAGTTGAGGTATAATTTTCGCCATCGCTTCCAGTAATAGTAAATGCCACCATTTGACCCAAAGCAATTGCAACCAGATCATTATCGCCAGCATCACTTGTAAGCACAATAGTAAGTGCTTCTTCAGGAACAACAAGTGGGTTCTCCATTTTGCTACAACCTAAAATGGCTATAAATGCAAAAAGAGATAAAAATTTAAGGTAGGGAATGTTTTTCATTTTGGATAACGTTGTTTTTTAGGGATGTTTGTAATTCTCAAGCTGAAATTTATTTATCAACCTTGGAGGTTGTTAAAACTTAATTCTCAATGTATAATTAAATTTAAAGTGGGCTAATATAACGCATTTAAAAAAGAAGGCACGATTTTAGAATGTTAAATCCCCAACTTTGAGCAATACAAATCTAAGTGTTTATTAAAAATAACTTAATATTGCTACAAATAAATTAATTCTATAAAACTTTATTGTATGAAAAAATTTCTCCCCCTCTTCCTATTGGTGGTATCATTAAGTGCCATTTCGCAGAACGAACTTCCAAGGGTTGATATGACTACCTTAGACGGCAAGGCCATCAATTCACAAGAATTATCTACTGATGACAATGTGATCATAGTCTCTCTATGGGCTACTTGGTGTGTTCCATGTATTAAGGAATTAGATGCAATTAGTGAAGTATACCAAGATTGGCAAGAAGAAACCAATGTTAAACTTTATGCTGTTTCTATTGATGACAGCCGTGGTGTGAAAAGGGTAAAACCTATGGTAAATGGAAAGGGCTGGGACTACACCGTTCTTCTAGACACCAACAACGACTTTAAACGTGCTATTGGAGCGGCTTCGGTTCCTTTAACCCTTTTGGTTAAAAACAATCAAATTGTTTTCAGGCATTCAGGTTATAGCCCTGGCGCAGAAATGGAACTTTATGAAAAAATAAAAGAGTTTTCCAAGTAATTTTAAAGAAGTATCAACCAAACCTAAACAATGAAAAAACTTATTCTTGGGGCCTTTTTATTAATGGGCACCATATCCTTTTCGCAAGACACCGGCTACTTTTTTGGTGGTTTTGAATCAAACTCGCAATGGCTGCAAGCCGATAAAGGCTTGGAATTTCCAACCACCAATGAGTTTGAAATAGGCCAGTTTAGAGCAAACAACTATTTCCAACTAAATTATACTTACGGTAAATTTACCGCTGGGGTACAATATGAAGCCTATTTACCCGCCGCACTTTTAGGCTATTCCCCAGAAACATGGGATGGACAAAATGGAATAGGAACGTACTATTTAAATTTTAAAACCGAAACTCTTGATGTAACAGGAGGATATTTCTACGAACAATTTGGAAGTGGCTTAATTCTTAGGACATGGGAAGACCGACAGTTAGGAATAAACAATGCAATGAAGGGGCTTCGCGTAAAGTTCGCCCCTACGGCAGATATTGATGTAACAGGTGTTTTTGGTGAAATAAGAAATGGTTTCGACACATCTGTAGGCGTAATGCAAGGACTGGATGCCAACTTGGATATAAGCGGATTATTAGCAATTGATGCAGTAGACCTTAGAGTTGGCGGAAGTTATGTGGGTCGGCACCAAGCAGGAAGCTCCACGGATTCAATCCAGATCCCAACGGTGGTAAACGCGTATGGAGGAAGATTGGATTTTGTTGTGAAAAATTTTTACGGAGGAATCGAAGCAATAACCAAAGACTCAGATGTTATTGTAAATGAGGAAAGTATAACCTCCCAACAACTTTTTGATGGTACAGCCCTTCAAGTGAATCTAGGTTATTCTCAAAAAGGTTTGGGAATAAGCTCTACTTTTAGACGTTTGGAAAATTTCAGTTTTTATGCTGATCGTTATGCGGAAGGAAATATTTATAATGAAGAAATTGTAAACTATATTCCAGCGCTAACAAAACAACACGATTACCTTCTATCAAACATATACGTTTACAGCGCACAACCGCGACTATTCTTTACGGATACCGAAAAAAGAGGAGGAGAAGTAGGTGGCCAGATGGATATTTATTATTCGTTTGACAAAGAAACCACATTGGGAAAATACGGAACCAAGATTGCTGGCAACCTGTCTTATTGGGCTGGATTGGAAGCTACTTTTAATATGGCCGAACAAACCTACGACCCAAAATTCATTGGAAAAGGAGACCGTTATTTCCGCGATGTGAATGTGGAGGTAAAAAACCGTTGGGACTCAAAATGGAGCACGGTAGCAACGTATCAAAATGTAATTATTGATG
>JBLWTS010000103.1:0-9944 GCA_048270045.1 Aequorivita sp. | reverse complement strand
AACGAAATAAAACCAGCTGCCAACACCGTATAAAATTAATTGCTAGTGCAAGCTTACTTACGAAAATCCTCGCGGATTTTCTATTCGGTTTGTATTTGCTAAATTAGTTGCTTAAACAACGCAACTAATCTTATACAAAAACGTTGCCACCAATTAAAACCAACCAAGAAACTAATGTCAAGAGAAATACTAAAATTCCATTTTTATTCAATTAAGTTCAAAGCTTACTCAAAGTTGGAAAAAGAATACAGCAGTACGACAATCCTAAAAGATGCAATAACTTTCTTGACAAACGAACTACACAAAGGACAAGGTTATTTAATTGACAAAAACAGAAATCGAGAGAACGAAAGTCCGAGAGAACTATTTATGACTAGTGCTGTATTTATGCCAAGAGAAAGACGAATAAGATGTACACTAGCTCTTTTGCGTTCAGGAAGAATCCCAAAAATAAAACCAGTAGATGAGTATAAATTAGTGCCTATTAAAACTCTTGGTTCTATTGCTGAAGAAACACATTTTTTTATTGATTATAGCCGAAATTATGGAGTGGTTTGTATTGAATATAATCACTATGGACCAAGAATGTCAGATGTTGAATATTATTTGAGAAATGTGTCTCGAGAAAAGTTAAAATTAGCCAAAGCTGTTGATGTAAATTTATATATGAGCAATACAATAGATAAAACTTTAGAAAATCTACGTAATGTTTTAAATATGCAAATTAAAATTCAACCGAGTAAAATAGCCCAAATGGATAATGATGTGAAAGGTCAATATTTCACAGGAATTAATACAATTGGAAATAGATTAAAACCAAATTTCATAAGAGTAGAAACTTACTTCCAAACACCTGGGAATAATGTAACTAGCAAAGAATTAAATAAAGAAGCTAACTCAATGGTTAAGACTTTACTTGGTAAATTTAAAGCAAGACCATTTCATATAGATTGTTTTGATGATTTTGTAATTAAATATGAGGATAAAGAAGGAAATGAAGAGTTATTTAATTTGTTACGAGAAAAAAAGGAATTAGATTACGAAGTGGAAATGTCAACTCTTAAAAAGAAAAGGCATTGGTACGAACTGATTGAAAAAGATTTTGACGAATTTATGGTAAAATTCAACTAATGATATTAGATAAATATTTCAGAAGACCTATACTTTATGACTATTTGATTTCAATAATAGTTGGTGCGCTATTGTATTTTATTTTTTACAAAGGTTTCATCAATTTACCAAATGATGAGCGTTCTTTATCTATGACTGCGGATTTAGCAAACGTAGGGCTAACTAGTGCTGGATTTATTCTTACACTGTTAACCGTTTTGATTACATTTAAAAGTAGTACTAGTGTTAGTAAAAAAGAATATTCAGAAGATGATTCATTGTTCAATTTATTTTTCGCATCTGACTTATATTTTATAACAGTTCGTATTTTAAAAAATTCAATAAAATCATTGATTTTAATATCAGTTTTAGGATTTGCATTAAAATTAGGTATCCCGAAAGAATACTTGATTTATGTCTTTTTCTATAATGTTTTTGGTTTAATAATTATAGCTCTAACTCTTTATAGATGTCTACTCGTTTTGACTAAAGTTTTGAAAATGCAAAAATAAAATAACTGGTGGCAACACCGTATATAATTTATTGCTAGTTCTAGCCTACTTACGAAAATCCTCGCGGATTTTCTATTCGGTTTTTATTTGTTAACTTAGTTACTTAACCACGCAACAAACCATATACAAACACGTTAGCTTTAATGCTTAGGTCATTGCAAAATCACAAAATTTTAGTTTATAAATGAAGTTCGTTAAGTGAAAATCTGAAAACGGATTGTGGAATATAATGCGGAATTATTCTCTGAAATCTGACTCAAACTCGGAATCCAAATCAAAGCGGAATTTTTAGCTTGTTTGCGGAATTTAGCAAATTGCGGAATTACTCACTCGATATCTGAATTAAAACCATTTCGGAATTTAAGCTAGTTTGCGGAATTGAAAAACGGACTTAAAAAATATAGCACAAACCAATTACGAATAGAAAATCGCACTAAAAGCTAACAACGCATAAAAAAAATTGCTAGATTAGAACTAATTTTAAAAGTCGTTGCACTTTTGCTACTTCTGATTTTCCTTCGGAAAATCCTCGCTCGCAAAAACGCAACTATTTTTATACAAAACCGTTGTACACCATTATGAAAAACCTACCGTTACTCATATTAATCTTCATAAACTTTAATATTTCATTTGCTCAAAAAAGCGAATCGGAATTATTAAAAGATTACGATTTCTATTTGGAGAAAAACATAGAAATGGGAAAATGGAGTACTAAATATTTCCTTTCAAATGGACTTGTCACAACCCAAGAAAACTATTGGAATAATGAATTGCGTAGTCGAACAGAATTCGAATATGACAAATACGATAACGTAAAACAAGAAACGGAAACCTATAATATCAACGACGGAAAAGTCAATAACGTTTCACATATCAAATTAAAATACAATGATACTTTATTGGTTCGTAAAGAATTTGATTTTGGAATGACTGAAAAATATTCCGATTTCAACAAGTTTGGAAAACCAAAATTGATTGAAAGAATTGATGAGCACAATGTTTGGCCTCACAAAGAAATATTTGAATATGATAAAAAAGGAAATGTTGTTAAATCGATTGTATTCAGCACATATACAGATTTAAATAACAAAACAGTTAAGGAAAAAGCAACTACTCATTTTAAGTACGACAAATGGAATAACGTGATAGAAATTCATCGAGAATTTGAACCTAAACAAGAGTTTCCAATAATTATGACTGGTGGACCAGCCAAATACGAATTTGAATACTTTAGGTATAAATACAACAAAAATGGACTTTGGACTAAAAAGTATAAAACTGCCGACGGAAAAGAAATTTTAGTTGCAAAAAGAACATATAAATAACGGTGTACAACACCGTGTAACACGCATTGCTTCTGATTTTCCTTGTGGAAAATCCTCGCAAGCGTGAAATGCAGTGCTTTTTTAGCTATTTTAGTGCCAAACCACGCAACGTCGCGTTACACAAGCACGTTGGGCTTAATTTAAAAAAATAACTATGGCAGAAACATTAACAATTGCAAAAGTAATAGAAAGAATTAGCTCAGGAGATATTAGAATTCCAGCTTTTCAAAGAGATTTTGTTTGGGAACCTGACCAAGTTGCCTTTCTTTTAGACAGTATTTATAAAGAATTTCCAATTGGAACGATAATACTTTGGAAAACCGATAAAAAATTAAACACGGAGAAAAATTTAGGGTATTTTGAATTGCCAGAACCAAGAAAAGACTATCCTGTAAATTATGTACTTGATGGTCAGCAAAGGTTGACCAGTCTTTTTAGCGTATTTCAGACAACTCTATCCCCAAACTCTAATGAATGGATTGATATTTATTATGATTTACAATCTAATGAATCTATACAGGAATCATCATTCTTAGCTCTTGAAGATAGCGAAATTGATAGCGATAGACATTTTCCGGTATCTACATTCTTTGACTCAGTAGAGTACAGAAAAGCTACAAGTAGCTTAGTAGCAGAAAATCAAGTTAAAATTGACCAAGTTCAACGTAAATTTCTAACATATATCATACCTGATATAGTTTTCGAAACTGAAGACTTAAAAAATGTTGCGATAGTTTTTGAAAGAATTAACCGCGCTGGTACTGAACTCAACGTATTTGAATTATTATCAGCTTGGAGTTGGTCAGAAAGCTTTGACCTCGTAGAGAAATTTGACGAATTACAGGATGAAATTTCAGAACACGGTTATGAGGATTTAACCAACGACCGAGACCTTCAATTAAGGGTTACAGCTGGAATAATTAAAGGTAACACATCGCCAAAAACCGTTTTAGATTTAACAGGAGATGAAATTAGAGATAATTTTGGGAAAATTAGAAATGGTATTATTGGAGCAATAGATTTTCTAAAAAGAGAATTGAATATTAAACATTTCAAAATGTTGCCATTTCCTGGGATAATTGTCCCTCTAAGTGCGTTTTTCGCTACAGATAGAGCTAATGGCGTCAACTATACATCCTTACAAAAAGAAAAAATATCAACTTGGTTCTGGCGTGCCTTATTTACAAGACGTTTCTCGGCAGGCGTTAATGAAAGACAAGCTCACGATATAAAAGAATTGTTGTCTTTAAAAGCGGATGAAAATCATTTATTCAAATATCCACCAATTGAAATAAAGTTTGATTTCATTAAAAGTAACTTCTCAAGAAATAATGCGAATTCTAAAACATTAATTTCTATGTTAAATTCTATTTCACCTAAATCGCTACTAAGTGGAGCTACTATTGATTTGGACAAAGTTTTAAAAAGCGGTAGTAAGCACGAATATCATCATATCTTTCCAAAAAAACATTTAGAAAGATTAGGAAAAGAAAGAAAGGAGATTAATTGTCTAGCTAATTTCTGCTTTTTAACGCGTTCAGACAATAATACAATTAGTGATAAATCACCGAATGAATACGGAAAACTAATTTCAGATGCTAACAAAAGTGCCTACTTACGAAGTGCTTTAATCGCGGAAAATTTTGAGGATTTAGATTACGAAACCTTCTTAGAAAAAAGAGTCGAATCTTTAGAGAATTTAGCAAACCAATTAATGGCAGAATAAACTAAGCCCAACAACGTATATAGCTCATAGCTAGTTAGTTGTCCAAACGAAGTTAAGGCATATTTGGAAAGTCGCCAAATTTTTAAATTTGACGATTTCCAATAAAAAAGATAAATAGTAAAATTTAAAAATCTGGCTTGTGCTTAATCCGAAAATAATTTTCTAATTTGCACGCTACGAGCCATATACAAGTCCGTTGTAGCACATTAGACCAAACCAAAAACGAATGAACAAAACTATAGTACTATTACTAATATTGACAATCGGAATTATATCCTGTAAAAACTCTGAAAAGGAAATTGACAGAGTTGAAATTACTAAACAATACTTTAAGATTCTTGACAATTCGGACTACTCTAAAATATCGGAATCGTTTGCGGATAGTATAAAAACAATAGAAGGAGAACATAAAAATACATATTCTATAAAAGAATATTTGGAGGTTTTAAAATGGGATTCTGTTTTTGAACCTAACTATGAAATACTTGAAATTGAACAAAAAGATGGAATTGTCAAAGCAAAAATTTCAAAAATGGACAAAAGAATCTTTTTTCTTCACGAAAAACCATTTATAACAAATCAAATTATTAAGTTTCAAAAAGATAAAATAATCAGTATAGAAACAGATTACCTGAACTTTGATTATCCGACTTGGGAAAAAAATAAAAATGGACTTTTGAGCTGGATTGACAAAAACAACCCTGAATTAAATGGATTCATAAACGACCTGACTGAAGATGGTGGAATGAAATTCCTTAAAGCAATGGAATTATATAAAA
Organism: Aequorivita sp.; assembly: GCA_048270045.1. Lineage (GTDB taxonomy): Bacteria > Bacteroidota > Bacteroidia > Flavobacteriales > Flavobacteriaceae > Aequorivita. The sequence continues at coordinate 4,492 of JBLWTS010000103.1, read as the reverse complement.
ACAAAAAATAACGTGCTACAACACCGTATAAAATTAATTGCTAGTTCAAGCCTACTTACGAAAATCCTTGCGGATTTTCTATTCGGTTTGTATTTGCTAAATTCGTTGCTAAACCACGCAACTAATCTTATACAAAACCGTTAGCATTCATTGAGCAGAACCGTTAAAAATGATAATTATGAGTAATTTAAAAGACATTAAATCGGAAATTGAAAAATATGCGAATGACTCAAATCTGACTGAATTACAAATCGTTGAGAGACTGGAAAAACATTACTTTGACAAAAAAGTAAACGAGAATTTAAATCTGTATAAAAAAGGAAAGAAAAAAGTGAATGAAATAACAAAAGACTTAAAAATCTCGCCACGAAAATTTTATGCGATTTTAGAAAAAAAGAAAATAGAACACAAAAAATATAAAAAAGAGTGATTTAAAATAAAACGATTGACTTTTAGCTCGTCTGCGGAATCGGAAACTGAATTGAAAAACAAAACTAAATTCGGAGTTTAGCAAGTTGCGGAATTACTCACTCAATCGGAATTGAAAAGACAAATTATTTATGATAAAAAAAATCTTTGGATATACATTCATATTAACATCTTTAGTCTTTGCTTTTTTTAGAGGTAAAAGACAAGGCGAATTAGATTGTATAGACTTTAACGTTCTGCCAATGATTGGTAATTCTATAACTATTTCAGTATGCATTGGTTTAACTGTATTTGGTCTTTTTCTTGTTAAAAAGAAATAACTACCGATTTTAAAGGAATTGAACATTTTACAATTATTGAATTGAAAATATAAATCTGAATAAAAACAACGAAATGCTAACACCGTATATAATTTATTGCTTGGTTCTTGCCTACTTCCGAAAATCCTCGCGGATTTTCTATTCGGTTTTTATTTGCTAAATTAGTTGCTTAAACAACGCAACAAACCATATACACAAACGTTGGCACCAATTTGAAAAATCACCTTCTGAATTTAACTATCATCAATGAAAAGAGACTTAAATCGAGTAGTATTTTATTCAAAACAAGATTTATCTGGTGATAGAAACTTACAAAACGCAGAGCCAATAATTGAGAACTATGATTCCTCAAAAACCTATGGAATTAATGAGGTTTTAGAGTTGTATCAAATAAAACTCTATTTTGACAATGAACTATATCGCAGAGTATGGGATAAAGAAACTAAAGAAAAATATATTTCAATCGTAGACAAATTTTGGAGTACAATTACTTCATTTTACACAAAGTTTTCTAGCGAAAATATCGCGAGCTACTTTGAATCAATTGATTACCAGTATTATGATTCGTTTTGGACTTTATTAAGCCAATTAAACACTTATAAAAAGATTTCATCGAACAGCCTGCAGGAAATATTAAAAAGCAACAGATTTCATATAAGACAATTATTAAAACGAAAGAATTTAGTATCCCAATTTTCAAGCATTATTAAATCCTATCTTTTAGATTCAACAGAATCGGCTGAATTGCTACTCTCACAGTTCGAAGAAGAACACGTTTTATCGGAAAAACCTAAACTATTCTTTCCAAACTCGCTAAAAGATTCTGATAAAGAATCAATGATTTTAAAATATCTAGACTCACCAAATGCAAATTTGAATTATGTTAAGCTAGTTATTAATTCAAGAACATTAAAACTATCTGATAAAACTAAACTCAAGGCTAAAAGATTAGAAAAAAAGCAGAATGATGAATTTTTCGAGAAAGGTTCAGGAACTACAAATCGTGTTCAAGTTTCATTATCAAAAGACCAAATCGAACCTTATAAATTAGAGAACAAGAATGGTCAATTTACTCACTGCTACTCTGAAAAGTGGCTTGATGCCACCAAATCAAATGAATATATTTTTAGAAACTTTTCGTTTTTATTTAGATACATTAATGAACAAGGTTGTATAGAATTAGTAAGTAAAACTCACGAAATTGACTCATTTGAACGAACTTTTATGCGTTCAAAAAACGAATACTTAATTAGTTTTAAGTTTCACGGTAAAACTTTGTTATCTCACATACAATTAGCATTATATCTTCACTACATAAAAGAAAATGAAATAAGCCTTGAAAATGTTTTGACTCATCAGGTAAATGAAGTTTTAAATGAAAAGTTTGAAATAAAAGGTTTAACCATTTCTTTCGCATCAGAGAACGCAACACCTTTAGAGAAGATAAGATTTATAGCACCAGAATTAGAATTCCTAATTAAACAATACCAATGTTATGTGGAAGAGGGATTTATAGACTTTGATTTAATTAAAATCAGTACCTCTCAATTGCATTTAAGCAAGGTTAAAAGCAAACTTCAAAAGAAATATATTTATGGACAAGGAGAGGAGTTTTTAAGGTTAAAATATTACTTCTTTTCAGGCAATTCTATGCTTTATTACATTGAACCATTTAAAGAAAAGTATCGTACATTTTATCAACTTCTAACAAGCGAAAACATTAGATATGACGACTTTGAAGATTACCAAAAAGGTGATATTGATTATTTAGTATCACACGGTTATTTGTTTAAAGACCAAGAAGGTTTTTTGAGGATTAAAAATCAAGAACTAGTTTTCGTTATAGGAAAGTTACACTACGAAGATGTTTTAAGTTTTTGGCATTATTCCCCAGAAATAAGAGAGGAAATCCTGAATATGGAACAAAATGGAATCGTCAAATTTGAAAATACTTTATTCACAATTGAGGAAAGAAGATATTTGAATTATTATCTAAATAAAAAGGAGTTTTCAAACAGTTTAGATTTACGGAATAAGTACTTGCACGGAACAAATACTAGTTCAGAAGACGAACAACAGAATGATTATTTAAGGTTATTAAAGCTAATAATTTTGGTAATCTACAAAATAAAGGATGATTTAATCTTATACGAAACGGAACAAAAAACTGGTGCCAACAACGTATATAAAAAATAGCGGTTTATATGCTTAATCGAAAATGAATTTTATAAATTTAAAGTCAGTAATAATACGAAAAGTTAGTGCATAAAAATCCGCTACTTTTCATATACACGACCGTTGCCAGCAATTTGAGAAAAATCGTGAAATCAATATACTTTTTGCTATTAATTAGCATTTTTACTTCTTGTGCGAGTTTAAAATCGGACAAATTTGTTGACGGACAAATCGAACTGACCAAACAAAATTTGACTTTAATAAACGGAAAATATGCTCGAAATCCTGTAAACCAATCTGAAAATTGGAAAGGAGATTTATTTTGGAATTTCTATACGAGAGGATATAATGTTGGAGCAGACAGTTTGTGCGCTGTAGAATTAAAAGTTATTGATGAAAAGCACTTGGACGTGACCCTAATGAAAAATGATAGCATCATCAAATCTAAAGTGCTGAAAGGAAAAATTAAGAATGGATACTTCGAAATGAAGCGTAGAGTATTTTTTGTGCCAGCACTTTACTTAAATGTTTTTAGAACCACGAAATTCAGGATTGGATTATTAGAAAACGAAAACTTGACTACAGATTATAAGCAAGTGGCTTTCGGAACTGGATTTTTTGTAATACCTTTTTTTAATAAAGAAAAGGAATTTGATTTTGAATTTGGTAAAATTGATAGTGCGGAAAAAACTGCTGGCAACAATGCATATAAAAAATAGCGCGAGCATTTGCAAATACAGAGGTTCGGGCACTTTTTTGAAGTCGCCAAATTTTTAAATTTGGCTATTTGAGAAAAGAAAGATAAATCGAAAAATTTAAAAATTCGGCTTGAGTTTAACCGAATGGATAGCGCCCTTTTTCAGCGCTACTTTTCATATACTCGACCGTTGCCACCAATTAAAAAATGACCTCGAATAAATTCAAAATTGAACTTCTAAAGACAAATTGGATATCTGAAAAAGATACTCAAACGGATTTATGTGCTCACGGACAAATGCGAGTGAAAATTGGAAATGAAATAGTTGTTGACCAAACCGAAAATGATGGTTGGACGATTAGCGCAACTGCTCAACTATTACTTCGGACTTTAGAACGTAATCACACAAAAGAAAATCCTGTTGGAGACCAACTAATTCCTTGTTGTGGACACTTTTTAGTTTTTGACAATGATATGGAGGAAGTTTATATTGGAAGTTGCCCAACTGGAATTGACTGGCAAGTGACTCATAAAAACGGAACTGTAACGCTGAAAACGGAAAGCGGAAATGAAATAGAAGTGGATTTTACGGAATATAAAAATCAAGTATTGGATTTTGTTGACCAAGTAGAACAGTTTTATAAGAATAGTCCTGAAAAGGAAATCCCAAAAGACGAATTTGACCGAAAAGGTTATTTGCAGTTCTGGAAAGAATGGAATGAAAAAAGAAGTAAATGGAAAAAATAACTGGTGGCAACAACGTGTATAATTAATTGCTTTGGTCGTTGCCTATTTGGAAAATTCCTTCGGAATTTTCTCGCGTTCGTTTTTGTTTACTAAATTAGTTGCTGAAACACGCAACTAACCATAC
>JBLWTS010000102.1:0-10087 GCA_048270045.1 Aequorivita sp. | reverse complement strand
GCAACAGAGATTACAGAGTATTTTGATGAAAAATCAGATGTAGTAATATATACTTAAAATGCTAATTAAATCGGGAAGTCATTTTGGCTTCCTTTTTTATTTTGAAACTTCTAACTTATTGCACAATATTAATTGTAGAATATCCCAAACTGCTTTTTTCCAGTTTAATTTGAGTGGTAATTCGTTCCTTTAAAGCACTAACGTGCGAAATTACGCCAACCGATTTATCCCCTTCATTTTGCATTTTTTCCAGAATTGTGATGGCCTGATCCAAAGTTTCTGGATCTAAAGTTCCAAAGCCTTCATCGATAAACAGCGATTCTATTTTCACGTTTCTAGATGCAATATCAGACAAGGCAAATGCCATTGCAAGACTGACCAAAAATGTTTCTCCTCCAGAGAGCGTCTTTACCGAGCGGCGGGCGTTCCCCATATACTTGTCAAAAACCTTTAGTGTATCACTTTTATCCGCTTCTTCAGCAGTTGGAATATCGAGCAAATAACGATCGCTAAATTCCGTTAGACGTTTGTTGGCAAAACCAATGAGTTGCTCCAAAGTCAGATCTTGCACGAAATTTGAAAACTTATTCCCAGTCGCATCGCCAATCAGGTCGTTCATGGTTTTCCATAATGCTTGATCTTTTTTGAGGGAATTTAATTCCATTAGAAACTGTTGCTGTTTTGCTCGGGTTTCTGCATCCTTTTTTAAGCTCTCAGTAATTTTTCCAATGTTTTCAGAAAGCTCGCTCCATTTGGTTTTGGCCAATTCCAATGATTCTGTCAGACTTTCCAACGGAATCCTATTGTCATCTTTTTCCCCGAGCTCCTTCAATTCTTTGCTGAGTGTTTTTTCTGTTTCAGACAATCGTGCGGCCCCATCCTTTAGTTGAGCATCTTTTTTTCGAAATAAAGCTGCGGTTTCTTCATCTAAGATAAAAGACTTTAACTGGGCTATACTTTCTAAACCTTCATTTGAAATTATGGTATCCAGGGTATTTTCTTTCCTAAACTTTTCAAATTCTGATAGCTTCAGTTTGGCTAATGTTTCCGTCAATTGTGTTTGCAATCCTGAAATACGGACGGCGGATTGCGTTAATTTGATGCTTAAATCACTTGTCTCTCGATCAATATTATTTCCCGAATATAGCTTTGTGCGTTCTTCTTTTAGGCTTTGATAATTTCTTAAAGTTTGTTCCCACTGCAGTGAGCTTTTTTCTACGTCATCGAATACCAAAACAGCCTGAAAAGCTTGTTTTGATTTTTCTAATTGCTGAATCTGTGCGTTTATTTGGCTTCGTTTCGCCTGTAGCACTTCCAAATCGTCTTCATAATTCCACGATAATGGCTTTGATAACTCCTGAAGTGTGTTGAGGAGATGGGAATATTCAGAAGATAGAACCTCGATTTCTTTCTTTATTCTTTCGTTAGCATCCGACTGAAATTTCACTTTTTGTCGATGCCCGATTTCCACTTCAGATTTTGTTTTCAGTAACTTTTGGTTTTCCTTTAGTACTTCTTCTTTTACATCGAAAAGTGGTTGTTCCAATGCATATGGATGTTCTAACGATCCGCAAAGAGGGCAGGGGACATCTGGTTTTAATTGGCCGCGATGCTGCTCCAAACTTTGATGTTTCCGTTGATGATCCAGAATTGCAATCTGTTCCGCGACTTCCTTTTCCAAAGCAGTAATTTCTCTTTCCAAGGTCTTTATAGTTTCTAAATCTTTCGCAATACTCGCTTCTCCCAATTCCAAATTCTTCTTATTTGTTCCGAGATCCTTATCAAGCTTTAAGGATTGTTGTTTTTTGCTGAGGAATTCAAGAGCTATTTCGTTCGACTTCCGAAGCGAATCCAATTTTGAATTTAACTCAGCTGTAGTTTTAAGTCCCGAAGTATTGATGGTTTCCTGTATTGTTTTCCGAAGTGAGTCCAATTCATCTTTGAATTCTGAAGGTTTTTCAGGATGCGGAAATTGATACCCTAATTGACTAATATTACGCCCGTAATCTTTTATTTGATTTAAATATAAGACTGCCTCGTTTTCTTTTGCTTTTTCTTTGTTTTGGAGATCGACAATCTTACTTCTAAAAGTCTCCAATCGCTCATTGGCATTGGAAATATTAATTTTTTCTCCTACTAACTTTGAACTAGTTTCTAAATAGGTTTTCTGCCTAGTTTCTTCTTCTTCATTTTGTTTCTTGAGAGCAGCTAAGTGTTGATTGCCATTTCCAATTTCCTTTAAAACTGAGTCGTAGTCGCGTAAATCTTGATTGTATTTTGAAAGTTTTTCGTGCTGCTCAAGCTTTGCTTTGCTCTCCTTGAATTTTTCGAAATGCTCTTTTAGGATCCCTTGATTCTTCTCTAGACCCTTTTGCTCTTCAAGCTTTTTGAGTAGTTCCTTTCGGATGGTTATTTTTTGGGATGCCTGTTGAAATGTTTTTTCTACTTCAGGTTTAGAAGTGTTTAAAATTTTCAATTCTTCTTTCTTTGCTTTAACAACTTCAGGCGTGAAAACCTCCATACTTTCCAATCCAGCTTCCTTAAGCCTCACTTGATCTCTTATGGAAATATAGCGTTGAAAAACTGCTCTCCCTATTTCACGGTAGGAGCGAGCGCCTGTAATGTCCTCCAGCAGCTTATTGCGCTCGTTTCTGGGTGCTTGCAGTAATTTACTGAATTCTCCCTGTGAAAGAACCATTGCCTTTACAAACTGCTCATAACTCAAGCCAATGACCTCCTCATTTTTATCCGGGGTTTTCGTTCCGGATTCGATTATAGTTCCAGTTGCTATTTCAACAAGCTCTTGTTTTCTGCTATTTAAATTATTGTTTCTATTTCGTTCAATAGACCAATGGCTTCGGTAATCTTTTCCATTAACACGGTATTCAACTTCCGCATAGCAACTTTGCATATTTCGCGTCATTACGCCACCATCATCTTCCAAAACAGTATTGGATATGGCTTTATCCACTCGGGCAATCCTGTTGTATAATGCAAGGGTGATAACATCGAGCAAAGTGGATTTTCCAGATCCGGTAGGACCTGTAATGGCAAATAGACCAGCTTCTCCCAGAATTCCTTCTGCGAAATCTATTTCGTGTTCCCCTTTGAGGGAGTGAATATTCTCGAAACGTATTTTAGTTACCTTCATGGTTTAAAGCTTCAATTCCTCTAAGATTTCGCGAAAAGCATTTTTCAACTCTTCTGTGTTTTTCATCCCGCTCTGCAACTCAAGTTTCTTTTCAAACATTTGCATTGGGGTTACATCTGCCACATCTGTTCCCACGGCAAACGCATCTGTCGCACCTCTGATTAACTTGGTGAAAATAAGTCGCGATTTTACGACTTCAATCTTTTCATTGGGTTGTGAATTGATTAATTCCTCGAACATCTGCCGCGTTTCTAAACTTTCTGTTTCTTCATTTACGATTATTTCTGCCAAGGATATCAAAGTTGTCTGTTCTGAATAAGTGTTTAGCATTTCCTGCACCTCCTCCAAATTTCCTTCAAAAGTGATTAGATTTCGGTGTTTTGGAATAGGCACTATTTCTACATTTACGATTTCGTTGTTTTGAATACTGATGACATTGATTTGCTTGCAATCTTCCTTCTCCGAAAAACTTAAAGGGATGGGTGAACCGCAATAATGAATGTTGTTCGTTCTGGAAATTACTTGTGGTTTGTGAATATGTCCAAGGGCGACATAATCGGGAATTCCTTCAAATATAGTGGGTTCGATTCCTGCCTGATTCCCGATTTGGATATCGCGCTCGCTATCGGAGAGCTGACTTCCTTGAACATATAAATGGGCCATAAGAACAAATACCTCATTGGAATAGTTTTCTTTATAATGTAGATTGATATTTGAGAAATAAGTCTGAAGCCCCATTTTAATCTGATCGATTTTAGTGGCGTAAGTTTCTCCAGCAACAGATTTCCGAATATCCCGATCTTTCAGAAAGGGAACGGCCGCAACCACAATTTTCTCTCCTTTTTTTTCAAACTCGACGAACATTTCTGAAATCTCTTCGGTTGCGCCACCTGTTACGCTAATATCAAAAGCCTTCAACAGTTCTTTTGGAGCATTCAGTACTGAAGCCGAATCGTGGTTTCCGCCAGTAAGAATAATTTTGCAATCGAGATTTATCAATTGTTTTAACAGGTCATAATATTGTTTGTATGCTGCTTGCGAAGGATTCGCCTGATCGAATATGTCGCCTGAAACGAGTAGGACGTCTATGTTTTCGGACTTTATATAAGTGACGAGCCATTCAAAAAAATTATCCAAATCCTCGCCTAAATCGTATTTGTGAAGCTGCTTGCCAATATGCCAATCGGAGGTATGGAGAATTTTCATGCTCTAGGAAGTGTTTCTTACAAATCTATTTATTCTTATAGAATTGTCGATGGTTTTTCTAGATCAAACTGTCGTGATTACTGTTTCTAAACGACTTGTTTCTTTTGTTCAGATGGAAAACAGGGAAATGGTAAAAAAACAAAACTAATTCTTGTAGCGCATCATTTTGTTTTTATCTTTGCAGCCGCTTAAGTATAGGCTTTATTAGTATTTATACAGTATTTACGGCGAGGTAGCTCAGCTGGTTAGAGCGCAGGATTCATAACCCTGAGGTCGCGGGTTCAAGTCCCGCTCTCGCTACAGAAAATCCTTCTCAAGAAATTGGGAGGGATTTTTTTAATTAATGCTTGTGGGTTAAATAACATAGAGATTAGTTCCGCTTATAGTCGGCTCAAGATTTTTTAGTAATGAAATACTAAAAAAAGATGGGATAAAAATAAATCTATCCCATCCAGCTTATTAAGATTCTCAAATTAATTAATCAACCAAAACCCAATCGCCTTTATCCAATAGAGGGATTGCTTGCTTGAATTTCATGCTCTTATTTTCGCCGCTAAGAACATTCTTGATAGTTACTTTCTCGTTACGGTTTATTTTTGGCTGTTTCCGTACAATAGTTTCCGTAACTTGTTGATGTTGCGGTTGTGTGTTTCCAACAGCTCTAGATTGGGCAGCGCGTTCATCCATATTTGGAATTTCGTCTTTCTGCTCACTCAACTTTTCTTTTTTCTTTACTTCCCGCGCTTCTTGAATCTGATTTTGGTCTTCTTGTGGTAATTCTCCTTTGAAAAGGAATGAAATCACATCTTTGTTTACCTTTTCAATCATCGCCTTAAAGAGTTCAAAGGCTTCAAACTTATAAATCAGTAACGGATCTTTCTGTTCGTGAACGGCAAGCTGAACGGACTGCTTAAGTTCATCCATTTTACGAAGGTGTGTTTTCCAAGAATCGTCTATAATGGCCAGTGTAATGTTCTTTTCGAAATCGTGAACAAGTTGTTTTCCTTCACTTTCGTAGGCCTTTTCGAGGTCGGTAGCCACATTTAACGTTTTTACACCATCTGTAAAGGGAACGAGAATCCGTTTGTATTTGTCTTTTTGAGTTTCATACACTTGTTTAATCACGGGATACGCCAACTCAGCATTACGCTCCATTTTTTCGTGGTAATACTGATATGCCGCTTTATAAACTTTTCCAGCAATTTCAAGAGCATCCATTTTTTCAAACTCCTTTTCTGATATTGGGGAGCTCATAGAGAAAAAGCGAATCAATTCAAATTCGAAATTTTTATAATCCTGCGCTATCTTATTGCTTTCGGCTATAACTTCGGCAGTGTCATAAATCATATTGGCAATATCTACACGAAGTCGGTCTCCAAACAAGGCGTGATAACGTCGTTTGTATACCACTTCACGTTGGGCGTTCATTACATCATCATATTCAAGAAGTCTTTTACGAATTCCGAAGTTGTTTTCTTCTACTTTTTTCTGGGCGCGTTCAATGGATTTTGAAATCATTGAGTGTTGAATAACTTCTCCTTCTTTCAATCCCATTTTGTCCATCATTTTGGCGATACGCTCACTTCCGAAGAGACGCATCAGGTTGTCTTCCAAAGACACATAGAACTGTGAACTTCCTGGATCTCCTTGACGACCACTACGTCCGCGCAACTGTCTGTCCACACGACGTGAATCGTGGCGTTCCGTACCTACGATGGCTAATCCGCCTGCTTTTTTAACTTCGTCACTCAATTTGATATCCGTACCTCGACCAGCCATGTTTGTTGCTATGGTTACGATTCCGCTTTTTCCAGCTTCGGCAACAATATCTGCTTCTCGTTTGTGGAGTTTGGCGTTCAATACGTTATGCGGAATGTTTCGGATACTCAACATTCGGCTGAGCAATTCTGATATTTCCACAGAGGTAGTTCCAATCAATACTGGTCTTCCTGCATTTGAAAGAGCTACAACTTCTTCCCCTACAGCATTATATTTTTCACGTTTTGTTTTGTAGATTTTGTCCTCGCGGTCATGACGGGCTATTGGGCGGTTGGTAGGAATTTCCATCACGTCCAGTTTGTAAATTTCCCAAAGTTCTCCTGCTTCTGTAACTGCGGTACCTGTCATCCCAGATAGCTTGCGATACATTCTGAAATAATTTTGAAGCGTAACTGTCGCAAAAGTTTGTGTTACAGCTTCGATTTTCACGTTTTCCTTGGCTTCAATGGCCTGATGCAAACCGTCACTATAACGACGTCCATCCATAATACGACCAGTTTGCTCGTCCACGATCATTACCTTGTTCTCCATCACAACATACTGATCGTCTTTCTCAAATAGAGTATAGGCTTTTAGAAGCTGGGTCATAGTGTGTATACGCTCACTTTTCACTGAGAAATCGCGGAAAAGAGTTTCCTTAAGCTCCGCCTCTTTTTCAGGTGGAAGTCCTTGGTTTTCTATTTTGGCAATTTCAGTTCCTATTTCTGGCATCACAAAAAAGTCGGGGTCACCTTCTCCAGAAAGGTAATCTACACCTTTGTCACTGAGTTCAATTTGGTTATTTTTTTCGTCAATTACAAAGTACAATTCCGCATCCACTTTTGGCATTTCGCGGTTGTTGTCGCTCATGTAATGGTTTTCGGTTTTTTGTAGAATTTGTTTAACTCCTTCCTCTGAAAGAAATTTAATTAAGGCTTTGTTCTTTGGTAAGCCGCGAAAAACTCGAAGCAACTGAAATCCACCTTCTTTATGGTCACCTTCTTTAATCAGCCTTTTGGCTTCTGCTAAAACTCCCGTTAAATATTTCTTTTGTACTTCAACGATGTCACTGATTCTTGGTTTCAGTTCGTTAAACTCGTGACGGTCGCCTTCTGGAACTGGACCAGAAATGATTAGAGGGGTACGTGCATCATCAATTAAAACCGAATCCACCTCATCCACGATCGCGTAGTGGTGCGGACGTTGTACCAAATCATCAGGGGAATGGGCCATATTATCACGCAAATAATCAAAACCGAATTCGTTGTTGGTTCCGTAGGTTATGTCGGATAAATAGGCTTTTCTTCTTGCGGCAGAATTGGGACGGTGGTTGTCAATACAATCCACGCTGAGTCCGTGGAACTCAAATAAAGGAGCCATCCATGCACTATCACGTTTTGCGAGATAGTCGTTCACTGTCACAAGATGAACCCCGTTTCCAGCAAGCGCGTTTAGATACATTGGGAGAGTTGCCACTAAAGTTTTTCCTTCTCCTGTTTGCATTTCGGCTACTTTGCCTTCGTGAAGCGCAATCCCTCCAATTAACTGTACGTCATAGTGAACCATGTCCCAGGTAATAGCTTTTCCCGCTGCATCCCAAGAGTTTTTCCAAATTGCTTTTTCGTCTTCAAGAGTGACGTAATCTTTTTCGGTAGAAATTTCCCTGTCAAAAGGAGTGGCTGTAACAGTAAGGGTTTCGTTGTTTTTAAAGCGTTTGGCAGTTTCTTTCATTACGGCGAACGCCTCAGGAAGAATTTTGGTTAGAGTTTCCTTTTCAACCTCATAAAGATTATCCTTGAACTTGTCGATTTGGTTGTAGTACTCTTCTTTTTTGTTGATATCCTGTTCGTCTTCTGACTGTTTTTCTAAGTCGTTTATTTGCTTTTGGATATCGGCTTGCGCATCTTTTATTGTTTTTCGGAAGTATTCTGATTTAGCCCGAAGTTCGTCGTTGGAAATTTTTTCGAGGGCCGCTTCATGTTTTTTTACTTCATTTACCACTGGCTGGATTTGACCGATGTCTTTTTTGGATTTATCTCCTACAAAAACTTTAATTACATTGTCTAATATTCCCATAATGTGTTTTTATTTTGAAGTGTTGCGGGGCAGCACTTTTTGTCCTTGTTATTTTGTCGTTGGAATTGAGCAATTAAAATCCCAAATCAATATTTTTTTGACTATGAATAAACAAACGATTGTTTAAAAAGAATCGTGTGTAAACTCTTTATTATTTCAATATTTTTTGAATCAAAAAAAGCCTCCTAAAAGAGACTTTTTTTATATGTTTTGTTTATTTCCCAATTAAGGGGATTAATATTCATCTTCGTTCCAAAGATAATCATCGTCCGTGGGATAATCGGCCCATATTTCATCAATGGAGTCGTATGAATCGCCTTCATCCTCTATAGCCTGAAGGTTTTCAACCACTTCCAAAGGGGCTCCTGTTCTGATCGCGTAATCAATCAATTCATCTTTAGTGGCAGGCCACGGGGCATCGCTTAAATATGATGCAAGCTCTAATGTCCAATACATAGCGATTAGGTTTTAATTTTCTGCAAAAGTAATTTTTTAGATCAAAAAGTCAAGTAAAATCTCAATTATTTCTGCTGTATTTTAAAGAACGTTTTTTAAACCCTGACGGTCAGATGATTATAAATTTAAATATTAAGCTATTAATGAGACAAAATCTCTTTTTTTTGTCTTTTATAGGAAATAAGCTGGTTTCGATCAATCAAATTTCTCAGGAATCCATTGAATCTCCTCTGCTTTTAAGTCATTTGACAATTTTCGTGCCAGCACAAAGAGATAGTCAGAGAGACGGTTTAAATATTTCAAAACTAAAGGGTCTAAGTGTTCCGTTTCGTTCAAAAGAGTTGCACGACGTTCAGCACGACGGCAGACGGTACGGGCAATATGACAATATGACACCGCTTGGTTCCCACCAGGGAGTATAAAATGAGTCAAATCTGGCAGGCTCTCGTTCATCGCATCCATTTCGGTTTCCAGAAGTTTTATGTGTTCTTCGTTTACTTTTTCAATTTTTAGGCGTTCCTTTCCGCTTTTCAATACCGCCCGTTGTGGATCGGTGGCCAAAATGGAGCCGATGGTAAACAGTTTGTTTTGAATTAGAATCAGGATTTTTTTACTGTGTTCGTCAATTTCTTGGCTGCGTATTAATCCGATGTTGGAGTTCAACTCATCGACTGTTCCGTAACTTTCAATCCGGATGTTGTGTTTATGGACTCTGCTTCCGCCAAAAAGAGCTGTGGTGCCTGAATCTCCAGTTTTTGTGTATATTTTCATTTTTTAATTAAATTTCTCAAAGTGATTATTTTTCAAATTTACGAATAACTAGTTTAAAATGCCCGACACGAGCCCTATTCATAAAATTTGACATTTCAACACCTCTAGCGTTTTGGATTACTTATGGTTGTCATATTACAAACTAGACCTAGGCTGTAAAGTTTTTCTTTGATAGTGATAGCTAATTGAAAATTAGAAAATGATAAAATGGTATTAAATAGGTTTTATTGTTAAATGCAATTTGAATTAATTTTTTGCGGAGAAATTATTGATGATCTTAAAAAATAAGTGGAATGAGAGGATCTTTTGACACCGCTCTGATTTTGTTATATTTTAGGACTTGGCAGGTAATTCTTAGACTCCTAATTTTTTTTATAAATTGAGTGATTATTTTTTAATATTGATTTCTAATTAGATTGTTGATTTTCAGAATGAAACTATTTTGTTTGAGAACCTATGGCCAAGTCTTAATTTTTAGGAATCGGAATGGTTGTCTCCTTTATTTTTATAATTTTACGACGTTTAAAAAATGGTAGAATAGACTAATGGAAATTTAATGCTGATATCCACTTAGGTCTAATAAATTGGAAATAGAATGGGAACCATTGCCTTGCTTTTTCTTAAAAAGGATAGGGAAACAAAAAGGGTTTATCCATTCTTTTTTATTTA
>JBLWTS010000101.1:0-10116 GCA_048270045.1 Aequorivita sp. | reverse complement strand
AATCGGAACACAATCCAGTAAAATAAGGCAACGACAATGCTATTTTTGCTACTTTAGATTTTTATCGGACAACAATGCCCTGTTATAAAGGATTTTCTATAAAATAAACACCATAAAATCAGATGAAAATAATCTGCGTAGGTCGAAATTATTCTGACCATATCCAAGAACTTAAAAGCGAAACTCCTACAGAGCCGGTATTGTTTTTAAAACCAGACACGGCCATTCTGCTTAAAAAGCAACCTTTTTTTATTCCCCAATTTTCCAAAGAAGTGCATCATGAGGTGGAAATATTGGTTCGAATAAACAAAATAGGAAAGCATATTGATAGAAAATTCGCCCATAAATATTATAATGAAATAGGATTAGGAATTGATTTTACAGCAAGAGATCTTCAGAATGAGTTGAAGAAAAGTGGTCTTCCTTGGGAAAAAGCAAAAGCCTTTGATGGCGCTGCTCTAGTCGGGAAATTTATAGATAAAGAAGAAATCGAGAATATCAATGAATTAGATTTCAGACTAGAAGTCAACGGAAACGTTGTTCAAAATGGAAATACAGATCAAATGATATGGAAGATTGACGGTTTGATTGAGTATATCTCGAAATATTTCACGCTAAAAATAGGCGATATTATCTTTACTGGAACGCCAGCCGGAGTGGGTAAAATAGCGCCCGAAGATCGACTTACTGGTTATATTGAAGACAAAGAAATGTTTTCAATAAAAGTAAAATAAAACAGAAAAATTCATAAGATGATATGTTAGCGGAGATTATTACAATAGGAGATGAGATTCTTATCGGACAAATTGTCGATACCAATTCGGCATTTATATCCAAAGAACTCGACAGGGTAGGAGTGAAGGTTTACCAAATTACTTCCGTTCAGGACAATCGTGAACACATCCTTCAGTCTTTCGAGGAAGCAAAAAAACATGCAAATCTTGTAATCGTGACTGGAGGTCTTGGTCCCACAAAGGACGATATTACGAAACAAACTTTTTGTGATTTCTTTGAAGATGAACTTGTTGAGAATCCGAAAGTTGTTGAGAACATTCGACTGCTTTTTCAGAAATTTAATCTTAATTTTCCATTGCCTGCAAACCTACTACAGGCAAAAGTTCCGTCAAAAGCAACTATTTTGATGAACCTTCATGGCACTGCTCCAGGCATGTGGATGGAAAAGGAAGGTGTCGTTTTTGTATCCCTTCCTGGCGTTCCTTTTGAAATGAAGCATTTGATACAAGAAGAGGTTTTACCAAGAATAGTTAAGAGATTTGATCGCCCACATATTTATCATAAAACCTTGTTGACTTATGGTCTTGGCGAGAGTGCGATTGCAGAAAGAATTGAAGATTGGGAAAATTCGTTACCGAAAAACATTGGGCTGGCTTATCTTCCTTCCCTAGGAAAAGTAAGGCTTAGACTGTCGTCCACTGGGACCGATAGGCGAGTTCTTACTGAGGCTGTAGACAAACAAATGACAATCCTCAATAAACTTCTTTCCGACATCGCGATAGGCTTCGAGGACGAAACAACCATTGTAGAACAAATTGGTAAATTGCTGGTGTCGCAAAACAGATTTTTAAGTCTTGCGGAAAGTTGTACCGGTGGAAGAATAGCTTCCGAGATTACACAAACACCTGGGATTTCTTCATTCTTTAAAGGCGGTGTTTTACCGTATGAAACTAGTTGTAAAACAAAAATATTAGGCGTTCCAAAGGAGTTGATTGAACAATATAATGTGGTTAGCCTTCCTGTTGCAGAATCCATGGCACTGAAATGCCGCGAACTTTTCCAATCCGATTACGCGATATCCACGACAGGAATTGCAGGTCCCACAAAAGGAGATGGAGATGATGAAATAGGAACAGTGTGTATCGCAATCGCCTCGCCGTCTGGCGTAATTTCTGAGAAATTTCAGTTTGGTAACGATCGTTTTCGAGTAATCGAAAAAGCAACGAATAAAGCTTTTGAGATGCTTCGTAAAGAAATATTGAAAAACTAATTTTCTTTTCTTGTACATCAATATTTAATTTCCTAAATTTGCACCCTGTTTAAAAATAACTCAAATAAGTTAAGGAAATGTCAAGAGTTTGTGAGCTTACCGGAAAGAAGGCGCTAGTTGGGAACAACGTATCGCACGCGATGAATAAAAGTAAACGCAAGTTTGATGTAAATTTGTTGAAAAAACGATTTTACATCCCTGAAGAAGATAAATGGATCACGCTTCGTGTTTCTGCTTCAGCGATAAAAAACATCAATAAAAAAGGTATTGCCGCAGTCATCAAAGATGCTCGCGCAAAAGGCTTTTTGACTAAATAAATTGCTATAATCAATAAAGTCCGTTATAATGGCCAAAAAAGGAAATAGAGTTCAAGTGATACTTGAGTGCACTGAGCACAAGGAATCTGGTAAGCCAGGCACTTCTCGCTACATTACCACAAAAAATAAAAAGAACACTCCGGACAGGATGGAGTTGAAGAAATTCAACCCAATCCTTAAAAAAATGACTGTCCACAAGGAGATTAAATAATTTGGGATATACTCACGTTAGTGAGCTTATTTAATAAAATATAGAGACATGGCAAAGAAATCAGTAGCATCGTTACAAACAGGTTCAAAACGTTTGACCAAAGCTATAAAAATGGTTAAATCTGAAAAGTCAGGTGCATATACCTTTACAGAAGCTGTTATGGCGCCTGAATTGGTTAGCGACTGGTTGAACAAAAAATAACCTACCAAGAATTATTTGGAGGAAGCCACTTTTTTACGAAGGTGGCTTTTCGTATTTTCGTACTTTATTCAGCTCTTAAAATCCTTTTATGCGATTAATATTTTGTTTTTCATTGGAAATCAAGAAAGAGCGATATTTATTTATGACAAAAGCGTTTAATACTGTCCACTTAGAACCGACAACTGAAAGATGAGCTTATTTAAAAGAATATTTTCAAAGGAGAAAAAAGAAACCCTAGATAAGGGACTTGAAAAATCAAAAACTTCCTTTTTTGATAAGCTGAGCAAGGCTGTTGCTGGAAAAAGCAAGGTCGACGACGATGTTTTAGATAACCTGGAGGAAATCCTGGTTTCCAGTGATGTAGGAGTAAATACAACTCTGAAGGTTATTGATAGAATAGAAAAACGTGTCGCCGAAGACAAATACCTCGGGACTGATGAGCTCAACAAAATTCTCCGAGAAGAAATCGCTGGACTATTAAGCGAGATTGATGCTGGCGACGCAACCGAATTTGAAGTTCCTGCCGGCAAAAAACCTTATGTAATTATGGTTGTTGGAGTCAATGGAGTTGGTAAAACAACTACCATTGGCAAATTGGCTTTTCAATTCAAAAAGGCTGGTAAAAAAGTTGTTCTGGGAGCGGCAGACACTTTCCGCGCTGCAGCAATCGATCAATTGCAAATTTGGGCAGATAGAACTGATGTTCCGATTGTGAAACAGAGCATGGGCAGTGATCCTGCCAGTGTGGCCTTCGATACTTTAAAGAGCGCTGTAACTCAAAATGCCGATGTGGTTATTATCGATACCGCTGGTCGCCTTCACAACAAAGTGAATTTGATGAATGAGCTTACCAAGATTAAAAGGGTAATGCAAAAAGTAATTCCAGATGCCCCACACGAAGTTCTTTTGGTGCTCGATGGATCCACTGGACAAAATGCTTTTGAACAGGCCAAGCATTTCACTGCTGCCACCGAAGTAACTTCACTCGCCGTTACCAAACTTGATGGAACTGCAAAAGGAGGCGTGGTTATCGGCATCAGCGATCAATTTCAGATTCCAGTGAAATACATCGGAGTTGGAGAAGGATTAGAAGATCTTCAAGTATTCAATAAATATGAATTTGTAGATTCTTTCTTTAAATAGGAAACTCAAATTAAAGAGTTTCGATCCATAATTTCCGGTTTTTCAATTCCCATTAAATGTAAAATAGTCGGAGCAATATCTCCTAAAATTCCATTTTTAACAGACGTTATCTTATCATCAACCACAATTATTGGAACGGGATTAGTTGTATGGGCCGTATTTGGCGAACCATCGGGATTTTTCATTGTTTCGCTGTTGCCGTGGTCAGCAATGATGATTGTGACGTAGTGGCTATCCAAAGCTCTTTCCACAATAGATTTCGCGCATTTATCCACAGTTTCACAAGCTTTAACTGCAGCTTCAAAAACACCTGTATGCCCCACCATGTCAGCATTTGCGAAGTTTAAACATATAAAGTCCGCTGTTTCGTTTTCTATCTCTGGTAAAATCATATCGCGAAGGTCATAAGCACTCATCTCTGGTTTAAGATCGTAAGTTGCTACAGAAGGCGAGGGGCAAAGAATGCGTTTTTCTCCTTCAAAGGGAATTTCCCTTCCGCCAGAAAAGAAAAAAGTTACGTGAGGATACTTTTCGGTTTCTGCAATGCGAATTTGTTTCTTGCCATTTTTCTCCAACACTTCGCCTAAAGTATCGTGCAAATTATCCTTATTGTAAACCACGTGAATATTCCCGAAGGAATCATCGTAATTGGTAAGCGTCACAAAATATAAGGGCAACGTTTTCATTCCGAATTTTTCGTGATCTTTTTGGGTCAAGACCTCAGTAAGTTGTCTGCCGCGATCAGTCCTAAAGTTGAAGAAAATGACGACATCGTCTTCATTAATAGTCGCAACAGGCTTTCCTTCGGAATTAATCATTGCAATTGGCTCAATAAATTCATCAGTAATTCCAGCTGCGTAACTTTCCTCAATACTTCTTACCGCATTCATAGAAGGTTTTCCTTTTGCAAAAAGCAATAAATCATAGGCTTTCTTTACGCGTTCCCAGCGTTTGTCGCGATCCATTCCATAGTAGCGACCGATGATGGAAGCCAATTTTCCTCCCGTAACTTCCAAATGGTTTTGTAAGTCCGCGATAAATCCTTTCCCGGAATGTGGATCTACATCGCGGCCATCGGTAAAAGCGTGAACATACATATCTTTTATACCCTCTTCGTGCGCTGCTGTCAATAATCCTTTTAAATGATCAATATGCGAATGGACCCCACCGTCGGAAACCAATCCAACAAAGTGAATTTTCTTATGGTGTGTTTTGGCATATTCAATCGCTTTCTGAAGTTCGGGTTCGTTATTCAAGGTTCCGTTTGTCACAGCCATATTTATTTTCGCCAAATCTTGATAAACAATTCTGCCTGCGCCCAAGTTCATGTGACCAACTTCACTATTGCCCATTTGCCCTTTTGGAAGTCCAACGTTCATTCCATCCGTAAGTAATTGTGCGTGTGGATATTTTTTATAAAGTGAATCAATAAAGGGCGTTTCAGCTTGTGCAATGGCGGAAACTTCTGGATTCTGAGTGATTCCCCATCCATCGAGAATCATTAAAAGGACTTTTTTATTCATTTTGCAAAGATATAAAGGGTCGATGAGTTTATGAGACGGTGAATTGAGAAGTTTAAGAGTTTAAATGTTTATTAGGTCGCCCGCTCTCCTAAACCGAAGGAGTGATTAAGGTTTGTGGATTATAGTTATTTTTAACTCATAACTCATAACTAAAGAAGCAATGGATTAATATCCAAAATATTTTCATTCACATATTTCGTGATAAATTCATCTGAGAAAAATTCACTTCCTAAAAGTTTTTCTTCGGAAAGCATTTTCTTTACATCAATTTTTTCTTTGTATTCTTTCAGCATCGGGATGGAAACTGGTGCATAACTGAAATGCCACGGTTCATATTTAAAGCCCTTTCGATTGCCATTATCCGTATAGACTTCATAAAAATCGAACTTTTCAGCATTTTTGTCTAGCCACATTTTAAAGTTGCAATAGGGGCCATTACCGTGGAAATTCTCGGGCATTAAAACATTGGCGGGTCGTGGCCCATTTGCGTCTATAATGTCGATATCTGTTCCCCAATGATGGCGCGATGTTCCTGGAATTGTGGAGTATTCAATGATTTTTTCAAGCGCCCTCTCAGGAGTAAGTCCTTCGGAAGTAAAACGTTTGTATTTTCCTTCAAAAATTTCCCTTTGCCGCTGAAAACTTCGGAAGGCAGAAACCACTTCAATTTTTATATTTTCTTTTGCTGCTTCCGCCTTCATTCGGTGAAATGCTGCTTTGGCTGTTTTGTGCATTTTGGAAGTGTAACTATCGCCAACGATGTCTGGATTGCCTTTTCCTATCAGTTGGTTTCGAGTAAAATCGTCTGAAAAATTTTTAAAGGAAAAATGGGGGAAAATGGTTAAGCTTAATCCTGCAAGACCAGAAATTTTAATAAATTCGTTACGCTTCATTTTAATGAATTTGTGAAGTTTTAAAAATACTATTAATTTGAAAGATAACGCTATTTCAATCCGGATTATTGATGCAAAGGATATTTTAAACATTCTTCCTCTTCTGCAAAAACTTGGTAATTATTCCGTATCCGAAGAAGTTTTAAAGGAGCGACTTTTGGAAATGGCTCAACAAAATTATGAATGTCTTGGTGTGTTTAACGGCGAGGCATTAATAGGCACTTGCGGCCTTTGGTTTCAAACACGTCATTACGCTGGTAGGAGCGTGGAAGTGGACCACGTAATTATTGATGAAGCAAATAGAAGCCACGGGCTAGGTAAGAAACTTATGGAGTTTGTTTACAACTATGGACGGAAAAAATCCTGTAATTGGGTGGAATTGAACACTTATGTGAGTAATTTTCCATCACATAAATTCTACTACAATGAGGGTTTTGTTGCCAAAGGATATCATTTTGTGAAAGAACTTTGACTTCGACTCCGCTCAGTCACCAGACTTTAGGTCATTGAGCGAAGCCGAAAGGCACATTTTGAATTCAGAATTCAGAATTCAGAATTGCCCCGCTTGCTACCTCATAAGGAGCTTTTCCTTGTTTAAAAATGCGAGCTTCTAATTTGCCATGCAGTTTAATTTCTTCACCTTTAACGCGCAACCAGCTTCCTTCACGCAGTCCAACAACCGGAATCGTATTTTGGGTATGGAACTCTGCAATACGTGTTTCACGGGTCTCGCCCATATGCTTGCTGTTTGGGTCTGGATCTAGATAATGTGGATTGAGATTGAAAGGAATTACTCCAAGCGTTTTAAAAGAGGGAGGATATACAATAGGCATATCGTTGGTGGTTTGCATAGAAACTCCACAAATATTGCTACCAGCACTGGTTCCCATATATGGCAATCCTTTAAAAATTGCTTCTCGAAGAGATTGCATCAGCCCAAGGGTGTATAGCGAATTTACTAAAACGAAGGTATTTCCACCACCCGTGAATGCTCCTTTTGCATTGCTCAACGCCTCGACTGGATTTTTGAAGGTATGTAATCCAACAAGGCTTTTTCCGATTTTCTCAAATGCTTTTGACGCTTTTGTTGTATAGTCATCGTGGCTGAGACCACCAGGACGAGCGTAGGGAATAAAGATTACTTCCTCCGTATTCATAAAAAGCTCAGTCATTTCTTCGGAGAGATAATCGAGATATTCCCCACCGAAAACTGTGCTGGTACTTGCTATAACGAGGTTTTTCATTTCAGTAAAATTTTGAATTGTAAATTTAGCCATAGAAATGCAAACTTTTGAGTTCTAATCACAACTAAATAACGAATTGCAGAGATTAGGAATTCCAGTGCGATTTTAAATTTTAAAACCCTCGGTTGTGAAAACGAAAAAACCGTTTCCAAAAGTTAAATTCTCGGAAACGGTTTTTAATAGCACTAAAGTCAATTTTATTGCTGTCTACTGTTTGACCTCCTTCAGTTGAATTTTATAAATTTGGCTTACGATAGCATCGGTTTTGGGGTCATAACTTTCCACGACAAAATCACCGTTCTCATTAAAATAACCAAAAGAATTTTGTCCTTCTTCGGACATAATATAAAATCCTCTTTTAGAAGTAGGCCGCAAGATTGCGGAATCCATTTTCTTTCCACTTTTTGTGTCATATACCTTGTACCCATTCTTGTCATTTTCAAACATATAGCTGTGGTCATTAGAACTATAAGTTACATTGGTTTTTACTCTTGTTGGACCTAAATTATAATCTTGATCCATTTTCCCTGCATCTTTAGGATCCAGCTTAATCGGTTGGCTTTCAGTTCTCTTTACCTCCTTTACATCGGTATGAACGCCTTTGTTGTCTTTAACGGATACTTTGGTAGTAATCGTTTCCGTCTTTTCACTTTTGTTATCCTGCGCAAAGGCAGTGGTAAATGCTGCTAATGCAAAAATTATCATTACTCTTTTCATAATAGTTTATTTTAGTTTTTAATTGTTTTGAAAGATACTGACTGATGGTGTTAAACTATGTTCACAAAACCATAAGAAAGTCATAAAATAACTGTAAATAATTAATTCAATCTATATCTCTTTAAAATATGAAAGAAGGTTTTAGTACTTTTATTCAATTCTAGTTTAAAATATTCTTCTAAGTTTTTTCTACTCCAACCAAGAACACTCCTACATTGCATTTATGAAGCTAAAATGAAAATTTGAATAAATTTGAATCTATAACCAACATTTGTCATAAACTCTTTTCCTAATTATGAAACCTCTAATAAAGAAGATTTTAATTGCAATTGTTTCTCTCTATGTTATCCTAGGAGTTGTACTTTACGCTCTACAAGAGAAAATGATCTTTATGCCTGAGCCACTTCCTTTAGATTATAAGTATTCCTTTTCTGGAGATTTTGAAGAAATTAATCTGAAAACCGACGGTGGAGCAATCCTCAATGCGCTTCACTTTAAAGTTGATGATCCGAAGGGAGTTGTTCTTTATTTCCACGGTAATGGTGGAGAACTGGCTAGTTGGGGGATTGTTGTGCAGAAATTTGTTGAAATGAATTACGATGTTTTGGTAATGGACTATAGAACCTATGGAAAAAGTACGGGAAAACTCAGTCAAAAAGCACTATATGATGACGCACAGTTGTTTTACAACCTACTATTAAAGAATTATACTGAAGACGAAATAGTGGTTTATGGCAGGTCATTGGGAACCACTTTTGCAACTTATGTAGCTGCCAAAAATCATCCCAGACAATTGATTCTTGAAGCACCGCTATATAGTTTAGATGAAGTAGCAAGCGAGCGTTTTCCTATCTATCCTGTCAGCTGGGTGTTGAAGTATCATTTTCCTACATATAAATATCTGAAGGATGTTTCGTGTCCAATTTTGATATTTCACGGCACTGATGATGTTATTGTAAATTATAAAAACAGCGAGAGACTTTCAAAAATTAAAACAAAGGGGAAGTTGACCTTTATTACCTTTCCAAACGGAAACCACCGCAATTTGGTAGATTTTGAGCTTTATAAAAACACATTGGATTCCCTTCTGTAATGACAATAAGTAGCTTTTTTAAAATTGAAAATCAATTATGAAAAGTCTACTTTGAAAATGTATATTTGCGCCTTCGTAAATCTAAGCCTTTTTTGGTGGAGGTTTGCCCTCAAAAAACACATTAAATGAAAGCAGGTATCGTAGGATTGCCAAACGTAGGTAAATCCACTCTTTTCAATTGTTTGTCCAATGCCAAGGCGCAAAGTGCAAACTTCCCCTTTTGTACAATTGAACCCAATGTGGGCGTAGTAAACGTTCCCGATCAACGATTGTTGAAATTGGAAGAATTGGTAAAACCAGAACGGGTTTTGCCAGCCACGGTTGAAATCGTGGACATTGCAGGCCTAGTAAAAGGAGCGAGCAAAGGAGAAGGGCTGGGAAATCAGTTTTTGAGCAACATTCGTGAAACTGACGCTATTTTGCATGTTTTGCGATGCTTTGACAATGACAACATTGTGCACGTGGATGGTAATGTGAATCCAATCAGAGATAAAGAAACTATTGACATGGAACTTCAATTGAAGGACCTAGAAACGGTTGACAAGAAGCTTGAAAAAGTAAAACGTGCCGCAAGAACTGGAAACAAAGAAGCTCAAAAGGAAGAGACCGCTTTGTTGAAGGTGAAAAGTGGTTTGGAAGCTGGAATTTCCGTCCGAGCCATCGATTTAAGTGAAGAGGAAAGGGTTGAATATATTGCTCCTTCCCAATTTATTACTGACAAACCCGTACTATACGTTTGTAACGTAGATGAGGATTCTGCAGTTTCTGG
>JBLWTS010000100.1:0-10426 GCA_048270045.1 Aequorivita sp. | reverse complement strand
AGAATCCAAGGCCAGATAGGTTTTTTCTTTTCAATTTTAATTTCTGCCATAACGTATAGATTTTAAGGGTTGATTTAATTGTTAGCCATAAAATTAATTAAACTAATTCCAGGAATCGCACAAGGGATTGTTAACGAAGTAGTTAATAAATTGCTAAATGGTCAAAAGACGGTGGTTCGCAGAAGACGGAATTATTATGGAAAATGCCCGATTTGGTAGTAGTTTAACGTTTGTACTTTTCATTTAAAGGGGGATTGTACTAATTTTAGAAAATGGATCATAAAGTAATTAAAAGTGGTTTTGTGTTTACGAAACACATAGCGAAAGAGCAGTCGCCTTTTGAGCAACTCTTTGATGTTTTTCAGGAATTAATCACTCACACGGCTGGTGATTTTGATGAAGCAATGGATTGGTTAAAACAGTTGGATAATGAATACCATTTGACCACAGAGGATTATACCCTTGATGATTTTGTAGAAGATTTAAAAAAGAAGGGATATCTCCGTGAAGAGATTAAGCTCGATGGAAAAAGCGGTCTCGCTATTACTGAAAAAACAGAGCGCGCGATTCGGAAAAAGGCATTGGAACAAATATTTGGAAAGCTCCGAAAAAGTGGGGTAGGAAATCATAGAACTAAACATACAGGTAGGGGAGACGATCAGGCCGGAGAATTCAGGGATTATCGTTTTGGTGATTCCCTAGAACAGATATCAATGACCGAAAGTTTAAAAAATGCTCAAATAAATCACGGTTTCGGCGAATTTATTCTTTCTGAAAATGATTTGGTAGTCGAGGAAACCATGTACAAAGCCCAAATGAGCACCGTATTGATGATTGATATCAGTCACAGTATGATTTTGTATGGTGAAGATCGAATTACCCCCGCAAAAAAAGTGGCAATGGCACTTGCTGAGTTTATTTCTATGCGTTATCCAAAAGATACTTTGGACATTCTGGTGTTTGGTAATGATGCTTGGCCAATAGAGATAAAGGATTTACCCTATTTAAAAGTGGGGCCTTATCATACCAATACGGTAGCTGGACTTCAACTGGCAATGGATATGCTCCGAAGGAAACGAAATACCAATAAACAGATTTTTATGATTACCGATGGCAAACCGAGCTGTATTCGGCTGCCAGACGGTAAATATTATAAAAACAGTATGGGATTGGATCCCTATATTGTTGAAAAATGTTATTCAATGGCGGCACAAGCTCGAAAACTTCATATCCCAATTACCACTTTCATGATAGCGGAAGATCCGTATTTGATGCAGTTTATTGAGCATTTCACTGCAGCCAATAAAGGGAAAGCATTTTATACGGGATTGAAAAGTTTGGGTGAAATGATTTTTAGTGATTATGAAACCAATAGGACCAAACGAATACGATGAGATGTATTAAGAATTATAATTAGGAATTGAGAGGAAAGAATTAAGAGAAATGAATTTAGAGAAAAGAAAAAAGACTGATGAAAATAGAAAACATTAAAACATTCGGACAGCTTAAACAAGCCGGTTACGAACCGAAATCAATTAAAGAAGAATTACGCAGAAATCTGCTTCAGAAAATAATGAAGAAGGAACCTTCGTTTGTTGGAATTCACGGCTACGATCTTACCGTTATTCCTGAATTGGAACGCGCCATTCTTTCAAAACACAATATAAATCTATTAGGATTACGCGGACAGGCAAAAACGCGATTGGCGCGTCAAATGGTGGGACTTCTGGATGAATATATACCAATTGTGGAAGGAAGTGAGATAAACGATGACCCTTTTGATCCCATTTCTCGCTATGCCAAAAATTTGATGAATGAAAAAGGTGATGACACACCAATTGCTTGGCTACATCGTGCGAACCGATTTTCAGAAAAACTAGCCACTCCAGATGTCACTGTATCAGACATTATTGGAGATGTGGATCCTATCAAAGCTTCAAATTTAAAATTGAGTTATGCCGATGAACGTGTAATCCATTTTGGGATGATTCCGAGGAGCAATCGCTGCATATTTGTTATTAATGAATTACCCGATTTGCAACCGCGAATCCAGGTAGCTCTTTTCAATATATTGCAGGAAGGCGATGTGCAAATTCGTGGATTTGCCGTTAGATTGCCATTAGATATCCAGTTCGTCTTTACGGCAAATCCCGAAGATTACACAAATCGCGGAAGCATAGTAACCCCATTGAAGGATAGAATTGGATCGCAAATCCTGACTCATTATCCCAATGACATAGAAACGGCAAGAGCTATT
The DNA here is from genome assembly GCA_048270045.1 of Aequorivita sp. GTDB lineage: Bacteria > Bacteroidota > Bacteroidia > Flavobacteriales > Flavobacteriaceae > Aequorivita. The sequence goes on along the minus strand of JBLWTS010000100.1, from coordinate 8,169 downwards.
ACTGCTCAGGAAACCACGGAGGCGATGAAAACGAAATCCAATATTTACGTGCCAGATCTTGCAAAGGATGTTTTAGAACAAATAAGTTTTGAGGCGCGTGAAAATAGTTTTATCGACTCCAAAAGCGGAGTTAGCGCGAGACTAAGTATCACTGCTTTTGAAAACCTCTTGAGCACCGCGGAAAGAAGAAGTCTGCAAAACGGAGATGATTCAACATCAATTCGATTGGGGGATTTCATTGGTGTAATTCCAGCGATTACTGGAAAAATTGAATTAGTATATGAAGGTGAACAGGAGGGAGTTTCGCAAGTGGCACAACAGCTTATTACAAGTGCGGTAAATACTATTTTTTTTCAAAAATTTCCCAAGATTGAAAAACTTACCAAACAAGGAGACCTTGATCCGTATGCGGAAGTAGTGGCTTGGTTTTTTGAAGAAAATGATTTTGAAATCCTAGATTCCTTTTCCGATGACGAATACAAAAATGAATTAGATAGGATAATCCCCCTTCAGCAATTGATTGAAAAATTTCAGCCAGAGACGAATAAAAATGATGGATACTTTTTAAAGGAAGTCGTTCTTTGGGCTTTAGCGGAAAATAAAAAGTTAAGTAAATTCAGTTTAGGAAACGGCCTCCATTTTAGAGACTTGTATGGGAGCTATATTAGTGGTCTTTAAGACGAGTACTGCGCATAGAATAGAGAAGAAAGACAACTAAAAGCGTATAAAGTTTTAGTTTATGGGTTTTTATGTGAAACATTGAATTTTGTAATAGAAATAAAAAACAAAAAGAAGTAAGCAAACTATGAAAATAATATCTTGGAATATAAACGGAATTAGAGCAATTGTCAAAAAGGATTTCTTTGAAGATATTTTAAAATTGAATCCAGATGTTCTTTGTCTTCAGGAAACAAAGGCCCAAGTAGGGGAAGTTGAAGAGGCTTTATCAACAATGGATAAGTATTACAAGTATTATAATTCAGCCGATAGAAAAGGGTATTCGGGGACAGCCATTTTGAGCAAATCAAAACCATTGTCAATTACAGAAGATATGGGTATTCCTGAACACGATGCAGAAGGAAGAGTATTGTGTACTGAATTTGAACATTTTTATTTGGTAAACGTTTACGTACCCAATTCGGGTCAACAGTTGGAGAGACTCGATTACAGAAAAGGCTGGGACATAGATTTTCGCAACTATTTAAAAAATCTTGAGAAAACAAAACCTGTTATTGTCTGTGGTGATTTAAATGTGGCACATAGGGCCATTGACCTGAAAAATGATAAATCAAATTATAACAAAACAGCAGGCTATACCCAAATTGAAATTGACGGAATGGACAATTTAATCCGTGAAGGTTTTGTGGATTCGTTTCGACATTTTCATCCAGATGAGGTTGCTTATACTTATTGGAGTTATCGGTTTAAGTCTCGTGAACGAAACACAGGTTGGCGGATCGATTATTTTTTGGTCAGCTATGCTCTGGTAGAGAAAATCAATAAGGTCGAGATATTATCTGAATATTATGGATCTGATCATTGTCCTATTCAGCTGGAATTAGGGTTTTGATTTAGCTGATAAAACTCACAAAATTTGGAAGACCAATGGAATAGCCTCAGTAATTCTGTCAATTCCAGTTTTTATTCCATAAAAAAGCTTTCAGATTCCTGAAAGCTTTTATAAGACCAAAATGAAAGGCGGTTTGTTATTGAATAATAATTTTCACTACCTCTCTTTTGTGTTCATTGGATATGTTTAATAAATACATGCCTTGCGATAAATTTGGATACCTAAAGGAATAAGCAATTTTACCATTCTCAGAGCCAGGTGACTTTAAGGCTCCTTCTGAAATAATTCTTCCTTGTAAATCAATCAATTGAAATCGTCCTTCATAATTTGATAAAATTGTAAATTCCCCTGAATTGGGATTAGGGTACACCTTTATATCAAAATCATTAGTAGAAAAATCTGGCGTACTCAAGGGGTCCAATCCATATCTTTTCACAGTTAATTTTGCATCATTACCTTCATCTTGATATGCAATATAGGGGACGCCATCTGAAGAATAGGATAGAGATTGATAACTGGCAATATTTGAAAATCCTGCCAAGCCAACAGTGGTCCACTGGTTATTGTCAAAACGCATAACAGTAGTTTTTCCTCCTTCCGATTCATCTCTAAACCCAATTACCGGTTTTCCTTGTAAGTCGAGTGCTATGCTACTATTATAAGTAGCTCCTCCCGAAATATTTTCTCCAATTAAAGTCCAAGAGGAGCCATTCCATTCATATACATTTAACTGATGTGATCCTAAGTCACCTGTAATGCCCACATAAATATTCCCGTTTGCCCCAATAGTAAAGGAATGAGTAAAATAGGTGGCTTTGCTACTATCAATATCTCCGCCGCCTATCACTGTCCAATTGGTGCCATTAAATTCGGTAACATTTGAATAAAAGGGGCCATTATTTCCTGTACCTGTTCCGTATAAAACAACAGGTTGATCATTGCTATTTGTTGTAACTTTTGTCCATACAGCTACTTGACTTGCAGTAAAGGGACTGCCTCCAACCGTAACCCAGTTTGTTCCATCCCATTTTTTGCAAATTCCTTTGGCATCATTGGTTATGTCCATATAGGAAACATAGGGAGTGCCATTACTAGCAATAGTTATGTCAAGATGATATCCATTACCCACCGAACCTCCTACCTGCGACCAAGTTGATCCGTCAAAACTAAACACTTTTAACGTCCCATTTAAAGTGAAAATGTAGGGAGTGTTATCAGGCCCTAGTGCCATTGCTGCTTGGGTTTCATCTCCAATAATGGTATTGCCTAAAGCAGACCATGTTTCGTTTTCAAATGTATTAACCGAAACTTGATTATTTGAAGACACAGACATTACATAAGGAATTCCAGAACTATTCATTTTCAAACTTACGCTTGATGCTGATTCGTCGGTAAAACCGGCATCCCCTACAAGATACCAATCAATTCCTCCAGAATCGATAACTTCAACTTGAAAGACTTGCAGTCTTGAGGAATTACCATCGGAAACTTTTAGAGTAACTGGATAAGTTCCTTCCGTGGTTGGAGTTCCAAATAGACTCGCTGTCCTATCTCCTGTGGTGGTAAATGTCATCCAACTTGGAATATTCTCAGCCGTAATGGTAAGATTCAAATTGTCAGGATCATGAGTTAGAATATCGTACTGATAATTTAGGCCTACAAGTCCGCTGGTTTTACCCTCAGATACAAACATAGGCTGTGCATTTGTGTTTCCTAATAAATAGGCGCTTTTTCCTGCGTTTAAAATCGCACCAGTTGTCGCATTGGTAATATATCCAACAACATGGGTGTATTCTTCGTCATAATCAGCAGGCAATGTAAAACTGAGTGTGTGGGAATGTTGAGATCCAGCGGCAATGGTTCCTGGTAAGCTGCCAGCATCTCCTTCGTATTCTGAAGCCAAATAGCGGGCAACATGGTCATAAACCATTTGTCTAGCGGGAACAGGATTGGGTAAATTTTCCCAACCTCCCATTTGGGTTGTTCCTCCAGAATATGCATTTTGTTGATCATAGGCAGTTGTGATGCCTGTTACGGCATCTTCTACTACAACAGCCCCCAGTTTATAATTACCGCTTAAGGATGTAAAAAAATCGGCAGTTACGGTCATTGTCAAAATCCTCGTCCCTGCATTAAAATTTGTCGTAACCGAAATGTCCGCAGGTGGTATATTATTCATTTGACTAATCACGCTCGTTTCCCAATCGGCTGGATCTATATCCATTGCCACACGATCAACATTTCCAGCAGGCAAACCGGTCATGTTTGTCGCGTCCCCATATTCGGGTGAACTTTCCATGACATCCCCCATATGAATCGCAATGAATATTGCGTCATATTCATAAACCATTTGTTCGCCAAAAACGAAACCTCTTGGGCACCAATTACACCAAGTGCCAGTGCCTTCTTCGATTAGCACTCTTTTAGTTTGGGCATTCATTCACATTTGGCTTATTAAAAATAATCCAAATATTAAAGTTATTTTTTTCATAGAGATAGAATTAAAATTTTATAAGGTTTGGTTGTTTATATTAAAATTTAAGGTTGATCCTTTACTTTTAAAAAAATCGCGATTCTCACAGGAATTTAAGGCTTTTGAAATGCTTTTTCAGCACAATGATTTTTAAAATATTATTTATTAAAATGAGACACCTGAAAACTGAAAACACTCTAAAATGGTGGCAAACGAATTAATAACATCAATTTTTCTGTTTCTATAAACGTGTTAAACCGATGAATTTTCAACTGCTGAAATAAGCCTTTATGACAAATTATTTAGCGGGATTCATAAGTTGATGTGAATATATTAAATAAACCTTAACTTTAAAAATGTTTTTAACAGAGCTTCTTTAAGTTGGAATAATTGACATTGAGACTATTTCTCGTATTCTTAAAATTTTCATTATTTAGTTAAATAGAAAATTAACGTTGAAATAATGCTGGGGAAGATTAATTGAAGCCATTGATTTGGCTATGTTGTCTCATCTTCGACTTTAGAAGATTGCCTTCTCAGCAATTTGGTCTAATTAGAGAATTTGATGATATTATATATATTATGAGGCACACAATAGAAGACTCTTTAAATTTCAGAAAAAATTATAGGGAATGGGAAGCCAATCTCACAAAGAAATTTGAGATTTAGCCAGAAATGTAACTGAAAATGAATCTAAATAATATAAACCAAATATGATAAATGTTCCGATCAAATATGTTTGTGATAAAGATTTATGGAGAAGAAAAACTGAGTTTATTAAATCTATTATAATTATTAAGAGGCCAAATAATCTGGAGAAAATTTTAAAATCCAAGATTCAATCTTATGAAATGATTTTTAAAATCATAAATGGAATAAGAAGTTGAAGATGTTTGTTTAAACCTCTACCCTTTTTAGGCGTTAAGAAACGCCAAGTAGGTTGTGAAACAAATATCATATATTTATCCCAACAGGAAGTAAATCTTTATATTTTCGTCGATTTTTTCGCATAAAACCAGCGATTTCGGGACTCGTGGGGACAAGGCTAATTCCTCTTTCTTTTACTTCTTCAAATACAGCCTTAATAAAGATATCGCGATAACCCTTTTCTTCTAATTCCTCTGACATTTCGTATTTGGTCAAAAAAATTTTACGCTCTTGAAGGGAATATTCAATGCGGGCCATAGTGTCACCTATCTGGAGTTCAAACTGTCTTAAAAATTCGTTATCGGTAATTTCCACATCTTCAGTCATTGGGAGTTGTTTTATAATTTAAACGTCATATCTTGAATTAGAGGTAGGGCAAAAAATAGTAGCATTAAAAAAGGGAAGATTGGCTTGAATAAACCTCTTTTAAATTTGTGATAGAGTGATGTTTTGTTTGTTTTCAAAGTGAATCAATGCTGATAGATTTCAGCTAAAAAAGTTATTTTAATTCTATCTTTGCACTTGTAAATTTACGAATAATCTTTGGGTTATCCCATTTTCTTCTCAAAAGACTTATGAAATCTGAAAAATCTTTTGTTTATTTTGTCCCCGGCTTGGCGGCTGGAAGCGAAATTTTTAGGAATATCAGTTTTCCAGAAGATCAATATCAAGTAAAAGTGCTGGAATGGCTTATTCCGAAAAAGGATGAATCGTTAAGGGAGTATTCCCAACGCATGGCCCTTAGGGTGAAAGAGCCAAATGCTATTTTGATTGGCGTTTCCTTTGGAGGAATCGTGGTGCAAGAAATGGCTCGGTTTTTAAATTTGAGAAAACTGATAATTATTTCAAGTGTCAAAACTAGAAAAGAGTTGCCACGAAGAATGAAATTTGCTGCTTGGACTAAAGCATATAAGCTAATTCCAACGGGGTTAGTGCTGAGTGTTGAGGACTTAACCAAATTTTCAATTGGGCCGAGATCAAAAAAGAGATTGTTGATGTATCAGGAATATCTCCATGTGCGCGACAAATATTATTTGGACTGGGCGTTGGAAAAACTGGTGACGTGGAAACAAATTGAACACCTTCCAGACATTATTCATATTCACGGGGATAAAGATGCCGTGTTTCCTATAAAATATATTACTGATTGTAAAGTTATCCATAATGGAACCCATATAATGCTGTTGAATAAGGGTAGGGAAATTTCACAATTACTCTTGCAAATATTTTAGCATACAGGGATTGATGCTTAAATAGCAACGAACATTATTGACTATCTTTAAAGAAAAATACGAGAACATGAGAATTATAAGTAAAATAGGATTGGGCCTTGCAGTTTTAACCGTTTGTGCGGTAAGCATTCATGCAGTTCAAGAAGCTCCTTCGGATGAGAATTTAGAAAAGAAATTGGTAAATGATTATAACGTATACGCATTGCCAATGCCAGAACATCTCGAATTTGCTGGAGAACCCGTTCCAATGAATGATCCGGATATCCGTGAACGGTTTGACAGGGAACTTTTAGTAAATACTTATTGGCAATCCAATGGATTATTACTTTTTAAGCGGGCTAATAGATATTTTCCACTAATAGAACCACTTTTGAAAAAATATGGGCTGCCTGATGATTTTAAATATCTAGCTGTGGCTGAAAGTGGACTGGAATATACTAGTTCACCTGTTGGGGCTTCGGGAATATGGCATTTTATGAAGGCAACAGGAGTGGAATATGGTTTGGAAATCAACGATTATGTCGATGAACGATACAACCTTGAAAAGGCAACTATGGTAGCAGCACAATACTTGAAAAAATCTAAAGATAGATTTGGCTCTTGGACTATGGCTGCGGCTTCCTATAATGCTGGGGTGGGGGGAATGTCAAAGCAAATTGGCAGACAAAAACAAACCAGCTATTATGACCTTTTACTCAATACAGAAACCAGTCGCTATGTTTTTAGAATATTGGCTTTAAAGGAAATTATGAATAACCCTAAAAAATATGGTTTCAACTTTCGGGAAAAGGATTTATACACTAGCATTCCTACATATATTGTGAAAGTAGATACCCCTGTTGAAGATTGGGCGGAATGGGTAAAACCATACGGGATTAATTATAAAATCTTGAAAATTCACAATCCATGGCTTCGCGATACGTACTTAAAAAACTCTTCAGGAAAGGAGTATTTTATTGAGATCCCTGAAAAAGGATATTATCAATAAGATTTAAAATATGAAATATTGCGATAGGTGTTGCTGAATTTTAATCGGTTTTTTGACTATCCAAGAAAAGTCTATCTTCTTCTCTTAGTGGAGTTAATAAGCCAACGCCTTTTAGAAAGTAGTTGTAAATTGCTTCAGGGGAGCCTTGATTGTTTTTACTGTAAAACTGCTCAGCCCCGCGCCGAACAGCAATAATCCGTTTGTCCTTATCTATGATAAAAGAAGTTGGTAAACCCAAGCTGTGTTTCATTCGGCCAATAATATAATTGTTGGTGTTGTCCTTCTCATCCACATATAAAAGGTTTATTTTTCCTGAGTATTCTTTCGCTGATTTTTTTGCATTTAATCTAGTGTCCCAGAAAAGAACAACAAAATCAACATCATTATAATATTTACTGGCAACCTTGTTCAGCGCGGGAATTTCTCCTTCTGCCGGCACACACCAAGAAGAATAAGTAATTAAAAGAATGGGCTTTTTAAACCGATAAAGTTCAATTTTACGTCCTGAGATCTTCCTAACATGAAAGTTGTCTAAATAACTTCCCTTAACTACATTATCAATCAAAGAATCATATAGAAACTCAGCTCTTTCAAAATCTTGATACGCATAAGCTCTCTGTGAATTACGAGTATATTTTTTTATATTTAACCGAATAGCTTCGGAGAATAAGGTGTTTTGCTTCAACTCAACCTGAGAATGCACAGGGCCAGCTAACAAGACAAACAAAATAAAAGGCAGAAATAGTTTTTTACCCATAAAATATGGAGTTTGTAGCAAAGATAGAAAAATATAAAAATTTTAACTAAATAACGAGTAGATATATAAAGAAATTTAGAAAAGAATTATTTTCGCCATTTTGAAATTGGCAGATTCCCTAAAACCTCTTTCCTCCGCGACCCGTACGTCCAAATTGTTGTCGAGGCTGCCCCATTTTTTTCATCTGCTGTTTCATCATTTTAATTTGATCGTCCAGCATAT
>JBLWTS010000099.1:0-10492 GCA_048270045.1 Aequorivita sp. | reverse complement strand
AATCGGAACACAATCCAGTAAAATAAGGCAACGACAATGCTATTTTTGCTACTTTAGATTTTTATCGGACAACAATGGTTTATTTTCTAAAAGTTGAATTATATCGGCTTTACTATTGGGATTGTGATGTACAGGAAAAATAACTTGAACGTTCCTATTGGAAACAATTTCTAAAATTGCGTCACAGATATTTTGAATACCTGAACCGTGATTTTCTCTGCGATGCGCAGTTACTATAATCAGTTTCTTTCCTTTATCTAAAAAAGAATATTTTTTTGAAATACTCTTTTTAAGCAAGATATCATTATTGATTTTTTCTCTTGTGAAAAATAAGGCGTCAACGCCGATATTTCCGCTTAAGCAAATGTTTTCTTTAGGGATACCTTCATTAAGTAGGTTTTGTTCTGCTTTTTTAGTAGGAGCAAAGTTCTTGTTAGAAATCATAGCGGTTACTCTTCTTGACATTTCCTCGGGAAAAGGTGAATAAATATCACCAGTTCTTAACCCTGCTTCTATATGTATGACCTTTACTTTTTCATAAAACGCTGATAAACAAGTTGCAAAAGAAGTTGAGGTATCACCTTGAGAAATCATTAAATCTGGTTTAAATTCAACGATAAGCTTTTGTAAACCAATTAATATTTTTGCGGTTAATTCACTTAAGCTTTGGTTCTCTGCCATTACTTCCAAATTATAATCTGGTTTAACATTAAAAACGGCAAGCGCCTGCTGCATAACTTCTTTGTGTTGTCCCGTAGAGCATATTGCAACTTCATATTCATCAATACTTCTAAGTTTTATGGCTAAGGGTATTGTTTTTATTACCTCTGGTCTTGTGCCTACAACAATTAAAATTCTCATTGATTCAATTATTTTCATATATTTCTACTATTTGTTGAGTTATGCCTGTCCAGGAATATGATTTTCGGAACTCTTCGGTTTCAATTTTTAAATTAGAATCTGGCCAATTCTGAAACAAGTTTCGTTATCTCATCCGCAATTTTCATTGGATTTCCAGGCGGTACTAACCAACCGTTTTTATTGTTTTGGATTATTTCGGGAATACCACCAACGTTAGATGCTAATACAGGAACGCCACAAGAAATTAATTCTACCGAAAATAAGCTTATTCCTTCCATTAGAGAGGGAATAAGCCCAATATCACTTGTACTAACTAATTCAGCCAATTTATCATGGCCAATATTCCCGAAATATCTAATATCAACATGTGTAGATTTATCCAACTCAGATTGAACTTGGAATTTGTACTTGTGAAAATCGTCAGATTCATTCCCAGCAAAAAGCACCACTATTTTTTTTTGAACATTTTCACCTAAAAGATTTAATGCCATTGCCAAATGGATAATCCCTTTAGTTGGCGCCCATCTTCTTGCGCATAAAAATGTTATTTTATCTTCAATATTCAGTTTAGATTTTAAACGAGCTTTTTCATTTTCGGAAACTTCTTGAAAAATACTAGTATCAAATCCATTGTATATTTGATGACAATTTTTCATTTCAGGCAACAATTCTTTACTGGAAGCAATTATAGCATCAAAATGACTTAAAAAAAATCGCTGTATGTAGTTTGTTAGCTTTGTTCTTTTTAAGAAAATGTACTCACTATAATGATTAGTGAAAATGGTTCTATATTTTTTTGAAAGATTTTTACTTAATCGAATGCTTGACAAATAGTCGTGTTGATGGATTATATCTGGATCAATTAGATTAATCGTTTTTAGTTTCTCCTTAATAATAAAGTTATGAAGAACCCTTTCAACCAAAGCATTAGAAAATCCGGTTCTACTAAAAAAATTTGTGATTTGTAAAAACGATTTTGTGATTTTTCCTGGTTTTAAAGTCAAATGAAACCAATCAATATCATTTCTTTTTTCAGTGGTAAAATCATTTTTAGTATCTAAGGAAAACGAAAATACGCTTGGAGTTAACCCTAACTTCAATTGTTCGGCAACCACATATCGTATGTGATGTTCTACACCACCAATATCGCCCTTGTTTTTTTCACGATAAATGTGTAGGATCTTCATTGTTGAGGTTTTGGTAAATATTTTTCAGACTGTCCACAATATATCCTTTTTCTTTTGCTATTCGAATCATGGCAGCAACCATTTCTAATTCGTGCCTACCCGCATAGAAAGGATGGTCAAAAACCATTTTAAATGGTTCTAGAACATCTAACTGGTCTGAAAATTTCAATATTATTTCTTCTGTAGAAAAACCCAGTGCTCTTAGATTTTCAATAAATCCTATTTCCTTATTTTCTCCTATTACATTGGTAGGAAACTGACTGATATTATTGTTATCCTTTAATAGGTGGTTGAAAGAAATATTTTTATTTGCAACAATTTTGAAATCGAGCTTTTCTAATATTTCATCTAGTTTCTCTGGTGATTTCCAGCACGGAGAAGCGAAAGATATTGGTTTAGGCAAATTTTGTATTTCAAATTGCTTTAGGCCATATTCAATTTCGTTTTGAAGTTTTTCTTCTGTCCATTGATGTGCCTTTTTTTCCCAAGTTGCATGATTTCGCCCACCATGAAGCCCAAGTTCATTCCCTTTCTCAATGGCTCTTTTGAGCGTTTCATGATATTTTGCACCTATCATCGGGTTTAGCAACATTGAGTTTACACTATTAAAAAACCCCAGTTTATAAGGCAGGGAGAACTTTTCACTTTTAATATCTTTCTTGAGGTGTATTGCTTTATTGAGTTTTTCTGAAATAAAGTAAGATCGTTTAAAAGCTTTACCCATACTTACAAAAAAAGTACATCGTGCGTCTTGGTTTTCAAAAATCTCTAATAAGTTTGGAACACCCTCTTTCAAGCAGATGTGTGTGTCGATATCGAATCTAAAGCATAAATATCTATTCATAGATATATTCCAAAGGAGTGGATAGGCCCTCAAAAGTTCCTTTAATTGGATAACCATCAGAATTATATTCTAACTCATAGGTCAAACTGAAATAGGGACAAAGATTAGAGTTACAATTTGACACGTCGATAGCAATAATATTATTTTTGCTTTTCCAAATACCGTGATTTCTAGTATTTGACCATAAAGAGCCATTTGAATTAAAGTTAAGAGCGAATCTTATATTCTGAACCTCATTCCAATTTAGATACGCAATATCCCGAAATGGGTTGCGCTTGTTGTCATAAGTATAGGTGACGGTATTTCCATCTTGATAAGTTTTTGAAATTAAATTTCCGTTAACATCGTATTGATAGTCCAATCTATTATTTCCGGCTATAAGACTTTCTACAAAGCCAATACTATTCAGAATAATAAAACGACTTCCATTTGTCTCCAAATTCTTTACTTCGATTGTATTTCCATTGTATGTTACTTCATAATCAATTGAAGAAAATATCTCACCATTCCATTTTTCAATATTTACAAAAGAGCTTATTTGTCCACCTACATTATACGTAAGTTGGTATAAATCATTATAACTACCATCATCGCCCACATTAAAATTATACTTAGTGATTTTTGTTCCATCCCCTTGGAGAGAAATACTCCAACCCAATTCAGTGTGAGTGGTGAAAATATGTTTAAAAGAGTCATTCTCGTTATAACCAATAGCAATTCCTTGATCGCAGAATAAACTACCAAAACTTGGATTACTGCCGTTTGAATCTAAAATTTTAGAAAGTCGCAAGATATTTTCATCGAAGACATCTATAATGTTTATCGTAAGGTTCGAATAAACTGTGGTTTCCCCATTTGAAACAGAAATTATTCCTGTAATTTGCTCACGTGCTTCAAAATCAAAAAGGCTGGGATCTGCAACTTTTACCACTCCAGTATTTTGATCAATTAAAATTGCATTACCCACTGAAATTTCGTCTATATTAAAACTCACACTTTCATCATTTATTGAAGATTCTATTGTTCCTAATTCCCCATTGAGTTCTGGATTTTCCTCAACGCTTACAGCAAAATCAGAGGTTGTAAGTTCTATAATAGGGCTACTAGGATCGTCGGAGTTGCAAGCTATTAAAAGCAACAACATTAATAAACTAAAATATTTCATTTTTTAAGTATTTAGAATTTTCAGATTTCCAAGTATTTATTTCTTCTGCATCTCACTTGGTCTGTCTCATTTTATCAAAATACAACCGACGATATACTTGACATTCTTTATTTCTTAATCACTTTCTTCACGATAGTATTTCCTTTTTCATCAGAAATTTTTATAAAATAAACTCCTTTTGAATAGGTTGAAAAATCAATTGAATGGTTTTTTGAGAATACTTTGTAATTTTCAAAAAGAAGATTCCCTAGAACATTAAAAACTTGTATAGATGCCAATTCTTCACTTCCTGTAATTATCAAATCGTTATCCACCGGATTAGGAAAGAGAGCAAACTTGTCACTTATAATATCGTCATCCAAGCCTAACGAACCAAAGTTTCTCAATAAGGTTCCATTATAACCAACTACAACTGCGTTTGTAGGAGAAGTCATTTTGACTGAATTTAGACGACTTGTAGTTCCTGACTCCTGTAAAGTCCATGAGACCCCGCCATTATCAGTATATAAAATTAATCCATGGAGTCCGACTGCAAAACCATGGTTTTCATCATAAAAGTCAATATCTATTAGATACCCTGGGATAATGCCCGGATTTTGAAGGATCCAAGAATTACCTGCATCAGTCGTTTTCCATATTGCTGCGCCTACAGAAGAATCTCCAGCTATGTACCCAATGTTTTCATTCACAAAACAAATTCTACTGAAAGTCCCATTTGACATGTCAAAAATTGTATTCCAGGTAGCCCCACTGTCTGTCGTCTTTTTTATGTTAAGAGAAACAAGATAGCCCGTCGTTCCATTTGTAAATAAAATATCACCTATTCCCCAATTGTTTCCTGAATTAAGAATAGAAAAAGAACCACCTCCATCAGTAGTTTTATAAAGGACACCTCCATTACCAGCAAAATAAGCTGTGGTTTCATTTGTTGCTGAAACAGCTACTACCCTATGAGGAACAGGTGCCGTCAATTCAAACCAACTATCTCCACCATTTATAGTTTTGGCAATTTCAACATCAACAGAAGAAGAAGTTGCATAACCTATTGTCTCATTAAAAAAACTAAAATCATTAAAACCCTGTTCTGATATTTTTGCCCAAGTTTGACCACCATCTATTGTTTTAAAAGTGTCTCTATGTCCTCCTGAGCAATAACCTGTTTGAGAATCTACAAAATCAACAACCCAAAAATCTGCATTTGTTCCTGTATAAACAGGGATCCATTGTGACATTCCGATAAATGGAGAACTCATTAAAAAAATTAGAAATAGAATATTATTTCTCATAATTAATATGTTTTTGATTAAAAGCTTGTGTTAATCATAGTTTATTCTTTAATCACTTTCTTCACAGTTGAATTCCCGCTTTCATCTGTAATCCTAACAAAGTACAATCCTTGCCTCCATGCCGAAATATCCAGCGTGGTTTTAGCTATCGCGGCATTTAATGTTTTTGATAAAACTAATTGTCCAAGCTCATTGTAAATGGTTATCTGGTCAATTGGCGTACTGGCTTCTATTTTAAGACTATTTTCTGCTGGGTTTGGCGCTATACTTATGTCTTGGATATTATTTTCATTTACAGATAGCGCATCACAAGTTTCATTGTTATAAAAATCTACTGGATGACCTACTTCTGCCAAAACGAAATCCATGAGTTCTTGGTTGTAAGAGTCTATACAAACCGTGCTTAAATTTGGTAAATTTTGAAAACTGTTATAAATACTATTAGAGTCAAATTCATGATTCCACCCATTACGCCAATTTATAGTTTCTAAGAAAGGATTGTTATCGCAATTCAAAACAGTAACGTTGTTAATACTTAAATCCAATTCTGTTAATAAATTTTTCGAACATTTTATCTCCTGTCGTAAAAAAATCGGACTACTATTTGAAATAAAAGTAATATCTGTTAACTGATTTTCGCTACAGTCCAAGCGAAAATCAGTTGTAATATTATTTGGAAAATCTATTTGAGTTAGTTGATTTCTGGGACATTCCACGGTCAATATCGCTGTATTTACAGTTAGATTTAAACTAGTTAATTGATTGCTTTCTATACTAATTCCCAAAAGATTAAGACTGTTACTTAAGTCTATAGTTGTAAGCTGATTGCCTTTCAAAAATAGATACGTGAGAGAAGAATTGGAATCTGGAAGCTGAACATTTATTAACTGATTCCACGATGCATTCACAGACTCCAAGCGATTACAGTTACTTATATCCAATTCGGTTAAATTATTTTGAAAACACGCTAGACCATTTATATTTATAAAATATCCTATCCCTGTCAAGTCAGATATATTCAGGTTATCTACAAGGAGCCAACTAGAGAAAGCCTCTGCCTCACTTATTTGTATTTCATCATCTCCATTGGTATCAATAACCGGAGAATGGTTTAACAAAGCATTTTTAAAATTACTGTCCGGAAAATTTATTATCTGCCCTTGGCATAAAAGCGTGGTTGCAAAAAAGAAAAGTATAAAGTGTTTCATGAAAATGAATTTAGAAATTTAAGAAAAAGGCTTCTTTAAAGATAACTATATTTGGAAACCTAGACACGAAAGCATTAAAAGAGTTTATTACATTAAATAATTACCTTCGCAGCTACTAAAAATTTATTCTTTTGAAAAACGCAAAAAAAACAACCTTTGAAGGCTTTTATGGCTTTAAAAACACTGGAGATGATGCTTTTGTGGAAGTCGCATCATGGGGTTCCAGAAAATACTGGAATTGTGAGGACAATGTTTTTCTGGGAGCCGAGCTACCTAGGGTTATTCACAACATTAATTCTAGTCAAGTACTTCCGAAAATAAAAGGAATGGATCGAGTAAACCTACTTAGGCATTTGGCTTCATCAAATTATTTTGTTTCTGCTGGAGGATCCACTTTTGGGCAAATTCCGTTTCACAGTAACAAAGCAATAGCTCAACACTTCAAGAGTATTAATAAAAAATTAAAATCCGGCGGAATTGGAATTTCTGTCGGTCCTTTTAAATCTATTGAAGAAGAAAAAAAGGTGATTAACTATGTTAAACAACTTGATTTTTTAGCCGTGCGCGATAATCGTTCCTTTGAATATTTGAGTTCGCTAAACCTTCCATATACTCCCATTAACGCTTTTGATCTAGCAGCTTTGCTTCCAAAAATCTATGGCGAAAATAAAATTCCACCAAACCCAAAGACAAAATTTACAATAGGACTGAGCATTTGCTATTTCGAACGCTACTATCAAGGTAATTTAGAAAACGAACACAGACGTAACACCTATTTTAAAGAACTTGTAGAATTACTGGCAAAGGATAAAAGTATTCATTTTAAAGCGTTTATTATCAATGGAAATCCTGTCTTTGGCGATACAAAAGCAACCCACGAACTTCTAAGAGATATTCCTGAATCCCAGTATGAAATCCTTCCTTATAATCCGAACACGCATCAGGTTTGGAAAGAAATAGCTGAGTGTGATTTTATGTTATCTACTCGAATGCACGCCAGTATTTTTGCCTGCTATGCCTCGGTTCCATTTATGCTTTTTGAATATCATAAAAAGTGTGCGGATTTTCTTCAGGATGTTGGACAGCAGGAAGAGTATCGATTATATGATGCAGAAAAGCCGATGCATCAAATTTTTGAGAGAATCAACGACGTTCGAAATGGTTATTATACTCCGCCATCTAGAATTGAAGAAACTACGGAACGTTCGTTACTTAATTTTACTGAAACTATTCCGAATCTGGAAAAGTAGACTCTTTAACATCTTCCACTAGAAAATCATCAGTTTCTTCGAGATATCTTGAGTGCGACATTTTGATTAGAATAGCCAAGAAAATCCAAAATCCATAAATTCTAAACGAATCGTTTTGCAATCCATTGATTGTAATCCCTATAAAGCTAATTAAAAGCACAATGGCTAGCATTTTTTCATCTCCCGAACGATTTCGGATCAAAATCCATAATTGTCGGAAGATTAAAAATAAAAGAGAGAGATATATCAGTAAGCCTATAATTCCTGTTTCTGTCAATATTCTAATATAAAGGTTATACCCTGGCGGAAAACTTCTTAACCATGGATTTTTATATATTAACCTAAACTCATAATTATCCATAGTTGCCCAAACCGGATAATTATAACGGCTGTGATAAGCCTGTTGTCCATAGCCTACACCAACAATTGGATGTTGTTCAAAAACTTGTAGCGATGCATATTGAATTCCTAATCTCGATTTGTTGGAAACCGATTTCATTAAGTTCGATTTGAAATTAAATGAGTCTAGCTTTTTAGTGACTTCTGTAGTAACACCTTTGGGATTCACGGCCAAAATTATAATTCCTATTAAAGTAAGTATCCCCGCAAATCTTAATGCTTGTATGCGATACTGCCTATTTGACAATAGAATTATAAAGAAGGCAGCAAACTGCACGGAAACGATTGCCAAGCCCGCCCTCGATCCTGAAAAGAAGGTCAAAAACAAGACCATTATGGTTGGGATAAAACGTTTTAATCCCTTTGATGTATGGATATAACTGAACATCCACCCCGCAATTGTTAGAAGGTAAATTGCCAAATAGGGTGATTCAAAAGAAACCGATGAAATTCGATCACCATAAAGTCTCACCTCAAGGAAAGGAAAATAGTTGAACAATTTCAATAGAGGAAACACTCCTTGGATTCCGAAAACCAAAAGCATAGTTTCCAGAACGCCATATACAAAGGCTACGATTAAGGAGAAAAACATGACCTTTCGCACCCATCGCAATATGTTGCCTACGGTCATACGTCGTATAACATTCCAATAGAATATAAAGAAAACTATGACAGATAAAATTAAAGAAATGTATTGCCTTATAAACCGCACAATTCCATTAGTATGCTTGAAATCACTATCAGCAACGGTTTTGATGTTAATAAGGGTTGCAACCATACACCATCCCACAAAAATCAGTACCACTTGGAATAGCGGACTTTTATACGGAATGGAAATAGGATGTTTATACCAGGTTATAAGTAGAAAAACAAATCCAAACAGAAAGAAATAGGCCGGTGCATCGTCGCTATATTCCCCGAGCAGGGCAACTCCATCAAACGAATTGAAGGGAATGAAAAACACTCCCAACAGAAATACAATATATGCTATTTTTCGAGTCCAATTCATTTAACAGTCAATCTTTTGAATCTTGAATATTGCATCAAAATATATCCCACATAAGCACAATTTGCCAAAACCAATCCAAATGGAATACTATACTCATTGTTTAAGGGCTTCAGCAGCGGAATGCAAGTTAGAGCAATTAGTATTGCCAAAACATGGGAAACAAAAAATGGCTTTGTCTTTTCAATTGATTTCAAGGCAATAGTGAATGGCTTTGTATATGTCAAAATTAATTGAATCAATAGGAAACAAAAGAAAATGACCGTTCCAGTTCCAAATTTTTCAAGATACAGAAAGTTGTAGACAAACAAACCGACAGGAATTGCTGCCACAAATAATACAGAAATCTTTATCAGGTTCTCCTTGAATACTTCAATCGTCAATTTGAAAACACTTAGATTACCCTGCTTAGCTACATTATGGGAGAACATAGGAGTATAGTGATGCTCAAAACTGATCAATAATACGCTAAACACTCCAAGAAGATTTTGGATAGAGCGTACTTTGCCAATAATTATATCGTTAAAGTCCAGAAATTTAGCAAGTATAAAAATCCCTTGACTGTATCCCCAATATGCCATCCCGCCCAAGATTATCCATTTTGAATAATTGAAATGTATGGTTACTATTTCTTTCGTGACGCCAAAGTAGTTGTGGAAACTTGTATTGAAGGCATCTTTAAAAATGCCTTTGTAAATTGAAATAAAAATCAAGAATAAGGAAGCCCCAAAAAATGAGATTCCATAAATTGATAGAATGGAATTTAAACTGAGATTTTCTCTAGAAAAAAAAGTTAATCCAAAAAATAGAATATTAAGTAAAATAGTAGCAAACAGACCAAATTTAACCTGCAATAAAGCACTACTGAAAATATATTTTTTGAGCGTATCAAAAGTTGACATACTCAAGGCAAGAACAAAAAACAGAAAAAAGGAACTAGCCTCTATTTGCATTCTTAAAAAAAAGAACGCCACTGCGGCAAAGACCAGATTAATGCCAAAATTGAGAATCAAACATATCAATATATATTTGCTTTCATCGCGGTGCCATTTCTTCGTTAAAAAAACAAGAATTGGTGCGGAGATTAAATAGGTCGAAAAAATATAAATGAAATAGCTATAACTATAGGTGACTACAAAGGAGCTGAAAACCGAAATCAAAGCCAACTTTGATAAAACCAAAATAGATCCGAAATTCACTAAAGAAAGAAGCGCTTGATCAAAGAGTATAACATATTTTTGCTGGAAGTACTCCGATATCATCCGCACTGAACTCATAATTATTTC
>JBLWTS010000098.1:0-10952 GCA_048270045.1 Aequorivita sp. | reverse complement strand
AATATGCCATACCTTGGTTAAACTTAATCCATAAAGAAATGGAAGCGATTAACGATAACCATTCAGATATTCGTAAATATGGTGGAACAAATCAAGCTGAATTCTTTGCGGTTGCTTCAGAGTATTTTTTTGAACGAGCGGATTTACTAAAAAGAAAACATCCAGAACTTTATGGGATGTTGGTGGAATGTTTTAGGCAAGAACCGAGCACTTGAGAAAATGAATCAGGCAAACTATAGAGAGTTCAGTTTACACTCTCGTGTAACGTGCTCAAACGTTAGTTTACTATGATTTCCGCATATCCTGCAAGTTCCTTTACGTTTCAAATTATCCTATGAATCCAGTTTTTTGATTTTATCAGTTAGTTCTTCAGGTTGTAAAATTGGTATTGCTTCACGTTCTACACGCAATCCCAATCCTTTGGTCTGATTTATATGGTTAGTAGTAAATTGATTTATGTGAACGTAAATAATTCCAATATCATCACTCATTCGGGTTTGCCAGTCAAAACCATACAATTCTTTCAACCATTTAAAAGGTGTAGTTCTGAACATAACATTGGGGTTTTTGTAATGCCGGCCATCATCCAATAGTATGATTAGCAGATAAACCCTGTTGAATCCAATTTCGGTATATCCATTTGCCTGAATAGTTCCCTTTTTTTGAACGCTTGTAATCTTGTTTATTTTTGGTGGTTGATTTTCAAGCGATTCGGTTTTTACTATTTTACATTCTATTCCAACCGCATTTTGTTCCTTTCCTTGTTCATACAGAAGAATGTCAATATCCCCTGGCATTTTGTTTGGGATTGTGATAGGTTCTTTAACGCCACATTGGTATTTCACCGAATTTGCGGATGGAAATACATTACTAAATAACATCTTTTTGAAATCTCGATTTTCCATAAGCCAATTAACGGCTTGGTCTTCGCTATCAAAAGTTCTGGTAACACTTACATCTGGCTTGGGATTGTTTACGAAAAATGAAATGGTCGAAGAACCATCAAGAGGTTGTCTATCCGAAAACACATATTCTGTCACCTCATATTCTGGTGGTGGTTCTTTTCGGAAGAATTGAACTATTCTATTTTTAATACCTGCCCATATTCTCGTACGTTAAAATGGAAATATTTGGTTAGTAAATTGTTTGAATATGTCGCTGGCGATAGCTTTGTCAAAGGCTTTGGCTGCGACCAAATCGCCAAGTTTTGATTTTAATAACTGACCAAACGATTTTTTGCTAAGATGCGGAATGTCTTTGCGCAGCTCATCAAACTCATCGAAGATGATTTGCTGACCATATCCTGATCTTTTAACTTCGGCAAGTACCTCTTTGAGAAGTGTTTTTAATTCTTCATCAGAATCGCTAATTTTTGAGTAGTCGGGCACTTGGGATTTTCTGGCTTGTTCAATGGCATACTTTCCCTCAAGTTTTAGTTTGGCATTTACCTCACGACCATTCATAGTCTCAATAAGGCCTCGTTCTTCAAGCATTCTACCATAGTCCCAATCTTCGCTACGCCCACCTAACTTTAGGCCGTTACCTTCAAGAATCCACTTAATAGAATAGTATTTCCCATCATTATACAGTTCATATAGTTTAGAAAGTATAAGATCAAGAATGCCTTCGGTATCAAGGTTTTTATGCTCTTCTAAATCAATGTCATCAGCTCGCACAATAGCATCTGAAATGAATAATATTTTTAAATAGTAATCAAGCCCATTAATTTCATCTTTAATGGTTTGAATAGTGTTTTTGACTCTTTGGTCGATACCTAATTTCATTCCGAAATTATATCCTTGTTGAGCCTTAAACTCGTATGCAAAATTGGTGTGTTCAGGGTCAAAAGAAGCCTTTACATAACTGATTACATCGCTTTCCCACGATTGTTTTTCCTCTTTCAATTCATTTAATAAATCCTCAGTTCTTGCTGCTTTATATTTTTTAATAAGCGCATTTCCTTCGGACTGAAAATTTTCAAGACTACTTTTAAATTCAGTCCATTTAACCTTTAACACCATAAACATAAAATTATGTTGGTAAAGGTAAGGGAATGGCAATTGAATATGTTGAAATATGACTTTAAAATATTTGCAGATGGCTGATAATAGTTCAAAAATTTACCACACTATCCAAAGCATCATCTGCTTCTTTGTGAATAAAATTAGCTTGATAGTGTATAATTTGTTTTGTGACATCCCATTTACTTTGTTTAATTTTGTTCATATATTAAGTGTTTTAGTTTGGTCAAAATTACAAGCGAACTACATAAGAAACAAGCACTTACATTTTTGTTAGTTACTAACAATTAAATCTGATAAAATGCGCAAAACAACATCTACAAATTTTGAAAACCAATTAAAAATCAATGGAGAATGTGGTATGGCTTATACTTTAACAATAATTGGCGGCAGGTGGAAACCGAGTATTTTGTTTCAACTTTTAAACAATAAAAGGCTTCGATTTAATGAAATTAAGAAAAGATTGAGTGGAATATCAGAACGCATATTAGCATCCAAATTAAAAGAATTGGAAGAAAATGATTTAATAACCCGTATAGTATATCAGGAAATTCCACCAAGAGTTGAGTATGAACTAACTGAGAAGGGGCATACATTAGAAGAGATATTGAATACAATGTCAGCTTGGGGAGAACACAACAGGGATAAAACATAATATATTAGCCTATTTTTACTTAAATAGGAATAAAAATTAAAGATTTAATTCTGATTAATCATTTCCAAAAAGCTCTTAAGGTGTGTGAGTTTATAGGTAATGCCTCTGTTTCGGTTGATTTTGTAGAATTTGAATTTTTTGATTTTTGAGTATAGCAGTTCTTCGCCCATAAGGTCTTCCAAAATAAATGTGATTGCAGTGTGTATGTCCTTTGGGTTGATGGGTTTAACGGGGTTGCTTCGCTGAGCTCCCGGCCTTTGGCGGGCACGGCGCAATGAAGAGTCTGAGTAAATGTGGATAATAATCTTGCCGGTGCTTTTAATGTATTTTACAGGTTGAAAGTACAGGTCTGAAATTTTTATTTTAAAAGATCCAAATTCGTATGGTGTGTCGTGAGCACTGTTTTCATCTTTACTTGCCTTTTTAAGTGCTTCAAATTTCCAGTTGTCTATTCTTGGTGCGTGGTCTATTAGTTCGAATACTTTTGGGTATAGATCCTTTACTCCATAGGCAGTTATGATGAGAGTTGCCGGGCCTATATAATCACTTGCAAACTTTATTTCAAATCCGAGGCCTTTGCAGTAGTAGCTGAGGTGTTTGCTTAACCAATAGAAATGTTTATCTCTTTCTTCAATGTCTAATAAAGGGAGGATGTATAGTTTTTGTTGGTTGTCTTGGAACCAGGTCCAGAATTGGGATGGAGTCATGATTGTTAATTGTTATTTGTTTTACGAGTTCACTTCACTACGTTCGTGATGACGGTGCTTTTGTTGTTGGTTTTGGTAAATTGTGAGGCGCAAAATATTGCGCCTGTACTGTGTGATTATTTTTTTAATTTAGTCGAATTAGGTTGTTTATGAATTGAGGGAAGTGGATGAATTGAATTGCTACTCCCGGTAGTTCTGTTTTAAGATGACAGCGTATGAATTTTATGTGTTTATTAAATAGCACCTCTCCAACCATATCTTCCATTATTTGAATGCATAGTTTTTTAAATTGTTTTCTTTTGGCATAGGAGATGTCTTTAGTTGTGAAAATGTTGAGCGTGATTTTAGAATCTTTATTGGTTTTAAGTATCGGTTGGAAATAGAGTTGATTAATATGGAGTTTAAAATTTGGTGGACCCACTGTTTTTCCTTCTGATAAATCTTCTTTTTTTCTATTGTAGGTTACTACATTCCAGTTGTCTATAAGTGGTGCATTTTCTACCAAGGTTTTCGCTTCCATTTGTATATCCGGGTCGGCATTAGAGTATAGTATGAGTGTTGCCGGTGTGGTATAGTTCTCGCTGAATTTTATTTCGAATGTTATGCCGTCCCAGTAATAGTCTAAGTTGGTTTGCAGTCTATGATTGTATTCTTCCTGTTCGTTTGTTGATAGTAGTGGGAGGATGTATAGATTTTCTTGGTTTTCTTGGAACCAGGTCCAGAATTGGGATGTGTTCATGATTTGTTAAATTTTAGATTTATTTGAGTCGCAAAATATTGCGCCTGTACAGCTTATTTGATTTATGAGTTCACTTGACTACGTTCGTGATGACGGTGCTTTGAAAAAGGATTTTGCTTTTCCACTATCCTCCTTCTTCTCCTTCACATCGACTTCCAGCCTTCTGCGGGTACGCTCATGGTAATAGGTCTTTTTGTTTTTAAAATATTGCATTTGATTTGACGGGATTAGCTACGCTGAATCTTCAATTTCCCACCACCTCCTACAGTAAACTTTCGATGAACAGGTGCGTAGGGATTTAGGAGCGTTTATCTGGAGAAGAGGACGGAAACGCAATGACGTTTACCATTTCCCGGAGTCGCGACCGTACTCTTTCTCCATAACGATCTTCAATTTCCAGTGCGTTGAGGTTTGTTGTAAGATGGGTTCTTTTGTTATGTTTTGAGCTTTGACCCTGGCTGAGGTCGTAGCGTGAAATGAGGATTTCTGCTATAACATTACAGTCGTGGCCATAGAATCGACCTGTGGGTTCTGCGCCGAGGTCATCGAAACACATCGTTCTTAGAGCACTGTATTTATTGATAGTATCTGAGCCATTGGTATTATACTCTATCACTATATTTCGTATAGGAAACAATGGATATGGCCTTGTTTGTGGGTGTATATAAGGTAAAAGTTGCATTAGGGTTGTTTTCCCACAGCCCACAGGCCCCGTAAGTAGTATGCCTTTGTTCAGATCAATACCATTGGCCAGACAAGATTCTTTGTCATTTATAGTATAAATCATCAATTTATAAATTAGGTTGTGGTCTTCCTTGTAAATCCGAAAGTGTTGACCAAAGCGTTGTTTGCCTTTGATTTCGAGGTAATCCAAAGTATTATTAAAATCGTAGATAATTTGATTGTTGTAGTATTTACCTAGGGTGAAGGTTGTGTTGTTGTCTACGATGGTAAAATATTTTTTCATAGTGTCAGAGTTTTAATTAAGATTTAACTAATAGTTTATGATGTTTCTCAATAACTTTTTTATCCCGACTATTGTCTTAATAAACATTATAAGCTCGCTTAGGCTACGGCAGGTAGCATAGTGCAATGGCTCTATTAATGAAACTTTTAGAGAGGAGCGCCATAATTTTTGTTTCTGTTGGTTTTGAGGTGATTTAAATTTTTTGTGGTTTTTACGTGTTTAAAAGATTTGAGTTCAAGGGCTTTTTGCATCCAGTTTTGGGCAGCGGCTTGCCAATCAATAATGGGTGTCTTCCCTCCTATAAGCCAGCCAGTGGCTTTGTAATGATTGTAAAACTTTTCTGCTATTGATTGTAGCTTTTTTTCCGGTAAGAGTTTTTGAAATTCATTTTTAAAAAAATTTTCAACTTCTTTCTTTTTTAAGTTTATAACCTTTTCATTTAATTTATCCTGTTTTATATAAGGTACCAATGCTTGTTTCACAGCTTGTGCCTGTACCCGTTCAGAACTCGTATCAAATTTGAGCAACTTGATTTTACTTCCTTTGTAAGGGTTGTGTGAAGGCAAGTATTTAATGTAACCCCAATGATCGAGTTGTTTGAGGCACCGGTGATAGGTTGCTTTTGAGCCAATTTTGGAGAGTTTCATTATTTCTTCGCGGTTGATGTAAAAGGTTTCCGGGAACCGGTTGAGGTTTCCAAGCTGAAATAGTGAGATATACAAGCTGATGTGAGTGGTGTTTAACCTGGAGTCTTTATAAAACTTAGCGAAAATGGCATTCATTTGCTTGATGTAGTTCATTCATTATCATTTATTAACATTACAGATTTTGTTATCCTCCATCATCTTTTCAATTTCCTCCAGATCGTAGTAAATGATCCCTCCAATTTTGGTATAGCTAAGTGTTCCATTAGCCCTCAGTGTTTGCAGGGTGCTATGGCTCATTTGAAGCATTTTTTTTACTTCCCTGTTTTTAATCCACTTGGTTTTTACAGTTTTTTCTATGGCCATTAAGGATCTTAGCTCGTTGATGACATCGTCCTTGAATTGGTCGAGGTCTGCTTGGGTAATGATTGGTGTTCCCATAATTCTAAAAATTTTAACAAAACCGGGAAGATGTTTTTTCAATTATTGGTTTCGACCCGGCTTTTAGTTTGTAAAATGGTTTGACTTTCGCATTGCAAAGATGTATTGAGGTATTTTGAAAAACACGTAACTATCCCGTAGGTCTGGTTGTTTTTTAACATAATTTGGTATAAGCTGAATATTAAAGGTCAAAAAAACAATAGCCAATCACCAAAGAGGTAGTCGGAATAAAGTTGTATTGGTAGGTTTAAGAAGTACTGAAATGTAAAAGTTATTAACTTTAAAAACAATTAAGAATCTGTAAATAGCACTTTTGAGTCATGACTTTAAGTGCATTATGCTGAATGGCTAATATAAAAAAGATTACAAGCAGATAGATAACGTGAGAATTTCTACTTTACAGAGACTTGAATTGAGACCTCAACGGACATGGTTTGTATTACCTAAAGGTTTTTTCAATTTCTTCACGGAGGTTAAAGGTCATTTCTTCGAGGAATTTTGTTGGGGTCTTTTGTCTTGTTTTAATTTCTGAATATATTTTATAGACATCGCTAAGGTCCACATCTAGCGATTTTTCAAAAAACTTTGAGATTTTTTTAATATCCGTATTCCCATGATTTAAGACTTTACAGCTATGCAGACCATAAATCAATTCCACCAGTTCTGTTTTTGAGCCAGTCCATTGTAGGTTTGAGTGAGAATTTAAAGGTGTACCATATTTCAAGAAATTGTTAAGTGCACTGTATTTTGTTTTTAAGTATTGTAATAATTTTTTATATGCTTTTATTTTAGCCAGAAGTAAATCGTGATTGGTATAAAAACTTGGGTCGGTATGGTATGACTCATTACATATAGACCAAGATTCATTCATTGGTTTCAAGGTATAAAATAAAGAGTCAAGGCTAGTGAGGTTTAAAGATATGTACTGAACGAGTGAATCGTGTTTTTTGAAAAATTTTTTAATTTTTTGTTCTTGTCTGATTATGAATTCTTTTTTTGATGAAATGGACAATTCAGGGCTGTTGATTTCAAAAGTCCTAACTTCTTCATAAAAGATGAGGTTTGAAAGCACAGTACCTTTGTAGTCTTTAAAAAAGGATACTTCTTCATCTTGATTATCGAAGGAGTGTAAAATGGTATACTTTTTAAGTTTAGACAATTTAAGTCTGGAAAGAATGATTGCTTTATGAATTTTATCCATACATAAAAAATCATCACACTCTAACATGGCCATTTCTTTATTGAATACCTCAAGGATTGTTACATACTCTCTTTTCTTCATTTTGTACCAACTTTAATATAAACAATAAATACACTTACCTATAAATGAAAGGCTTATTAGTTTTGAAGTGTAGCAATCAACTCCATGGTAAAATTATCTTTTGCCTGTACATAGGCAAAAGTATTAAAGACCGTAGCACCCAATTTTCGTTTTTCAAAAGCAGCCGTAAGGCCAAAATCAATATTTTTATACCCTTGTTCCCCTGCCCTTTTGATTGTTTGATATAACAATATCCTGTAACTATTGATTTTGGTAACATATTCATAATCCATACCGACTAAGACAGGAACAAAGGTTGTGTTGTTGTTGTTATAACAACACATTACACCAATCAATTTTTCTTGATTGTCTTTAGGATAGATACATTGAAACTCCCAAAGGTCACTTTCATTCATAGCCCAGAACAGATTCTTGGGGTATGCAAACGTATTCAGGCCTAAGTTATTTTGTTTTACATTGAGGTAAAGTTGATATATTTGATCCAACTCGTGCTTGCAGGTTTTAGTTTTCCATTTCACTTCTACTTTTCCCAAAAAGGGTACAATATCTTTTCTAAAATGCTTTCTGGATCTTGAAGACAGTGAATTAACGAAAGTGGGTTCATTTATCCAGTTCAAGTTTTGGATTTGAGCTGTATCAGGCATTTTAATTTTTATGAACCCTTTTTTATGTAAAAAATCATTGAGTTTTGTATTTTCCATACGGAAATCCCTTAGTACAAACATTTCAACTGGAGATTTATTGTCTATGTTTTCCATAGTAGTTAGCAACATCTGGATTGCTTCTTCCCGTTTTGGGTGCTCTTCGTTTAAGAACCAATGATTACCTTCTGAAAGTAAGGATCCTGTACTCAATACTTTGTTTGACATATAATAAGGGTCTTTCCTTCTTTTAGATTCAATTTCTGTTGAAACCGATATAGGTGCCAACATGTCTTCTTTCCATAGGGCAATAGTCAAGAACGTAATAAGTACAGGGTTGCCCATTTTATCTTTAATTATGATGTAATGGAACTCCCAATTATTTTCAGAAGCTTGGTTATTAGAAAACACTTTTTCCATGAATGCCAGTCCATCCCAATCAAAGATAGAATTGTTTGCCATATGTTTATTCCATAAAGACTTTTCAACATCTGTAATTGAATTGAAGTGTTGCAATATTAAGTCTTGAGTGGGGATTTTATCTATTTTTGTTTTTAATTCCGGTAACTTAAATAGTTTACGTACCCTATTGAGATTTGTTTGAGTATCTTCCAGGGCTTTGGGGTAATGATAATTCATTGCTTCGACAAGAGCTGTTATTTCTCTCAATTGGTTGTGTCTTGAGATTGTAATTCTCACACCCGTATTCTTTACGGGCACTGCAGGAAAAAGTCCTAGATTTACAAAAAACCCTTCATCAAACAGACGTTTCACAAAGTTGTATCCAGTTTCCGGAACACCTGTCCCTACAAAAAAAACAGGGCTAAAATTCAGGTCCACCAACGGAAGGTTGGATTTCATCAATAACGAATTGAAGTGTTGAATTCTAACCTCAAGGTCTTTTTGCATTTCGTATATTTCATCAGAGAGATGGATATCTGCCGAAGCAATGGCGGCAGCAACAGAAGCTGGATCCAATTGCGCAGAGAATGTAAGAGGACCCCCAAAATTTTTAATTTTATCCCTTAGTTTCAAATTAGAACAAGCGAGCACAGCCCCTCCAGCACCAAAGGATTTACTAAGAGTACCAAATAATAAACAGTTTTCCGGAAGTGTTCCTAACTTGCTGGTAACATACCCGGTGCCATTTTTTCCAATCCAACTCATTCCATGAACGTCATCGAAGTACAGGTGCAGTTTGGGGTATTCTTTACATAACTTCATTAAATCACCCACAGGTGCAAAATCACCGAACATGGAGTAGACTCCATCAGCCATGTACCAAATTTTATTACATGTTTTACTAAGCTCCCTGATTTTAGACTCCAGCATTTCCATATTATTATGCCTAATCATCTCTACTTTTACACCTTTCGATTTTACCAATTGGACTGCATTCTGCACACTCCAATGCACTTGATGGTCTAGAATGACTCCATCATCATCTTCAACAGCAGAAGGGATGACAGCCAAATGACCCAGAGTACTGTTTTTAGTGATGATAATTGGTGTATTATACATTTGGGTTATCTTCTCTTCCAGTTCTGCGTATAATGGATGAGAAATATACGTTTTAGACAATGGGAACTGAGTCCCGTAATTTTCAATAGCTTTAATCGCAGCTTCTTTTAACCTTTGATCCTGCTCCAAGCCTAGGTAACCGGTTGTACCAAAATGAAAAAGGCTTTTGCCATTAATTTTAATTAGTCTTCCAGAAAATTTTTTGTCTTCTGCATAGAGATGTACAATGTTTTGACGACGGGCATTGTTAATTACTTCGTTTACCGTATTGATAAAGTTGTTATGTTTGATTTTAGCCATGATTTAACGTATTGGTTAATTGCTTTTTATAGTTAAACAAATTAATATTCTGTATCAATGAGAATAGATTCATGTGTTAAAAAAGAGTCTTTTATTTGCGAAGGTGCTTTTTAAAGCTATTAAATATTTTAAATGAAATTCTAAGAAAATTAATTAACCATTTAAAAAAATTCTTTTGAGAAAGATTTTTTTCCTTTTGAGTAAACTTTTTGTCAAACTATCTATAGTAAATCAAGTCAAAACATATCATTTCATATAGAATTCTTTGTTTTTTTTTAATTTAGTGATTAAAGAAGAGAAAAATACGATTTACCATGATTCTTCCAAATCAAGGAAAATATTCAGATTACTGGATATTTGAAGGCATTTTATTTTTTGTATATCACGAGATACCATTTTTAGACCTTAAGATTGCAAAAGCAGTTTTAAAAGAGCGTTTGGAATTTCAAGACGGCATGAGTTTTCCAATATTATGTGAAACCAAAGGAATACAAGACGCCAGTAAGTCGGCGCGCGATTTTCTTGCCCTAGAGGGTTCTATACTCGCAAACGCAGTTGCCATAGTTGAAAAAAGGATAGTTGCCCAAAGTATGATACAATTATATTTAAGACGCAACCAACCCTTAATCCCCACGGAAGTTTTTAACAATAGTCTTGAGGCCCAAAAGTTTCTATACCATTTTTTAAACAGTAGTCTATGAAAAGAATGATCGATATTCACCGACTGAACAGTATAAAAGAGTTATTGTTAGCAATTGCTGAAGGCAATCTGTCCTACCAAATTGATCGCTCACAAGAAGAAGATCAATTAGAGTCCATTGTTGTTCTTTTAAATTGGTTAACAGTAGAGCTACAAGCATCTTTATTATATTTTAGTACTTTTAATCCTAAGGGTAGTCAAAGTAAAACCATCACTATTTTATTTACTTTAGACCATCATTATAAAGTAACAAACCTAAATGATGATGCTTTAACATTATTGAACTTAGATAGAAATCGGGTTATTGGCAAGTCATTTTCACATTTTTTAAACA
>JBLWTS010000097.1:0-11380 GCA_048270045.1 Aequorivita sp. | reverse complement strand
AAAACTAAGATATAAATAAAGCGGGAAATCCTTCTTGGAAATCCCGCTTTTAAAAATGTTTATCGGACACTACTGATAACAGGGGTTTTGTCCGTTTGAATGAAAGGAATTAATTCACTCAGAGACATTAAATTTTATTTTTCATTTTCATTTGGTAGAGATGGAAGTTTTTTGCCCAAAAATCCTTTTCAACTTTTTCCAGTTCAAATCCCATTTTTTCGTAAAACTTATAAGCAAATTGAGAGGTTCTTACAGAGATAATTTCGATTTCTGGATTTTTCTTCAAATGATTTATTCTGAATTGCGCTAATTGTTTTCCAATTCCTTTTCCTTGTGATTTCGGGTCAATTATATCCCACGAAATCCGTGCTAGTTTTTCTGATAGAAAATAATTAATTCCACCTGCCCCAATTATTTGAGATTTTTCTTCGTAAACAAAGTAATCTTCAACTTCTTTATCAAGATAGTTCTCGAAATCACTTTCTTCAGATACTGCAAAATATTGAGGTGTATTTTGCCTCAACAATTCGATCAATTTTGGCTTGTCATTTTTTGTATACCTTCTAATCATCCTTTCTAACTTCCAATTAAAAGAATGAAATGAGCTATTGACAACATGATCTAAAGCTTTGTATTCAACTTTTCCAGTCTGATACGGGTCAGTACCTTCTTGGTATATAAGGGGAAATCGGCATTCAAAACCCATCCAAAATAACCGGGATCGTTTTCCAAGATATCATCAACCAATCTTCCTTTGTATTTTCCGAAGGAAAAGACCACCAAACCTTCCTCATTATAACTTATAAATCCAGCAAAATCCACGTGATCTTTGTGGGAACTGAAATCTGCCAACGAAGCCATGTCATTCTTCAAATCAGGATACCTGTCTAATTGGGCCTTTAATACTTCGTAAGTGGCGTTTGTATCTGCTGCTGCACTATGCGCATCCAGAAGATCCTTATCGCAATAAAACTTATAGGCTGCCTCTAGGGTTCGCTTTTCCATTTTGTGAAAAATGGTTTGTACATCCACCGAAAGTGCTTTTTTCATATCAAAATCCAATTCAGCGCGCAAAAGCTCTTCCGCGAGCAGGGGAATATCAAAACGATTTGAGTTAAATCCGCCAAGGTCACTGTCTTTAATTAAGGCATAAACCTTTGGCGCCAATTCTTTAAATGTAGGCTCATTGGCAACCATTTCATCCGTAATGCCATGAATTGCCGAAGACTCTTGTGGAATTGACATTTCAGGGTTTACGCGCCAAGTATGGCTTTCCTTATTCCCATTTGGGTAAACTTTTAAAATTGCAATCTCCACAATTCTGTCCTTGGCAACATTAATTCCTGTTGTCTCTAGGTCGAAAAAGCAAATTGGCTTTTTTAGGTTGAGTTCCATAAATATATTTTGATGGACAAATATAATCTTTATTGATCTTTTGACCTCGGTTAATCCTGAGTAGAATCATTGACTTTAGGATAACAGGAATAGCTTCCACAACCAATTGAAAATTCAAGAAATGCAAAAAGGGATCTGCAGTACAAATCCCTTTTTTAAATAAACAATTAGAGTCGAAATTAAATTTCAGTATTCACATCCCAAGCTTCTAGGTAATCAGCAACTCGTTTTACGAATTGTCCTCCTAAAGCGCCATTTACAACTCTGTGGTCATAACTGTGTGACAAGAACATCCTATAACGGATACCGATGAAGTCGCCTTCTGGGGTTTCAATTACAGCTGGCACTTTTCTGATTGCACCTAAAGCCAAAATCCCAACTTGTGGCTGATTGATTATTGGCGTTCCCATAATACTTCCGAAGGTACCAACATTTGTTACGGTATAGGTTCCTCCTTGGATATCGTCTGGTTTCAATTTATTTTCACGAGCTCGGTTTGCAAGATCATTTACCGCCTTACTCATTCCCAGTAAATTTAATTGATCTGCATTTTTAATCACTGGAACAATCAAGTTTCCGTCAGCCAATGCAGCTGCCATTCCAAGATTGATATTTTTTCTCTTTATGATTATATCGCCATCTACAGCAATATTCATCATTGGGAAATCTTTCAATGCTTTCGCTACGGCTTGCATAAAAATAGGGGTAAACGTTAGATTCTCTCCTTCACGTTTTGCGAAAGCTCCTTTCACTTTGTTTCTCCAATTCCAAACGTTTGTAACATCGCATTCTACGAAAGACTGAACGTGCGCAGACGTTTGAACACTATCCACCATATGACTGGCGATGAGTTTGCCCATTCGGGTCATTTCGATAATTTCGTCGCCACCACTAACTGAAACAGCGGCTTTTGGTTTTGCTGGTTGAGCAGCCTGAGGTTTTACAGCTTCAGCGACAGTTTGCGGCTGGGTTTGCTTTTCTTGGGTTTTTACCGAAGAACGGTTTTCCACGTAGCCTAAAATATCATTTTTGGTAACTCGTCCCTCTTTCCCTGTTCCTGAGATTGCATCGAGTTCAGCTTGAGAAATTCCTTCTGTGGCAGCTATATTTTTTACCAATGGAGAATAGAATCTATCTCCTGTGTTTTCAATTGGAGAATGCACAACTTCTTTAGCGGCATCAAATTGTTTTTCAACTTCCTTTACAGTCTCTTGTGATGATGCGCTTTCAGTTTCCTTTGATGGACTAGTATCAGAGCCACCCTCAGTTTCAATAATTGCAATCGTCTGACCCACTTGGATCACGTCATCTACATTGAAGAGTTTTTCAACCAAAACGCCATTTACCTCGCTAGGCACTTCGCTATCCACTTTATCTGTTGCAATTTCGAGAACAGCCTCGTCTGCTTCAATAGTGTCTCCTACTTCTTTTAGCCAATTGGTTAGCGTTGCTTCTGCAACACTTTCGCCCATTTTGGGCAATTTCAATTCAAATTTTGCCATAACTTTTGATGTACAATTTTTTGATTTACAATTTACAATTTTTGATTCTCGACCTTCCTCTTTCACTCACAGTTCACAGATATCAAAAACGCTGCAAAATTAGTTAAAATTTGTTCGTTCTCGGTTTCAAATTTCTTAAAATACAATTACCCCTCCTTTTTCATCACTTTGGTCGCTTCCTATTATAAAATTACAATTCGGAGGTCTGATGCGGAAACGATTGTTTTTTCCCTTTAGTTGTTTCATTTTCTCGAATATTTCACCGTAAGTGAGATATTCAGCGTCAAAAACCAGCAAGCTATTTTCTATTTGGGTTTTCTGAAATAAATCCTTGGAGACTAATTGAAAATCAACACCTGAAGCTTTGTTAAGTTTATAAAGTAGTTCACTATTTTCAGTGAAAAAATAATTGTTCTTTGGCTTTGAAACGGTCTTAGACTTTTTTCTAGAAGAAAGTCCTTTTACTTTTTTAGCCAACGCCACTCCAACGGAAACGGAGCTCTCCAGTAATAAATTCTTGTTGAAATGCTTATTATAGAATATCTGCATCGCGCCATAAAATCTGTCGAAATAAACCTCATCCTTTTGGGTGCTTTCGCCTTTGTAATGAAGTATTGTCGTGCTTCCGATGTAATGGTTGTTATAACCTGCCTGTGTGATTTTGTAGGAAAGATCGATGTCCTCACCATACATAAAGTAGTCTTCATCAAAACCTCCAACTTCATTGTAAACAGCTCTCTTTAAAAGCATAAAAGCTCCTACTAGCACCTCCACTTCCCCTTTAGAAGTTTCTGCCAATTTTGAATAATATTTCTGTGAAAACCCAGCCAGTTTCATAAGCGATACCTTTGGAGTGGGTAGATTTCGCTTGCTTTCTGGAAGGAAATTTCCTGTTCCATCCATCAAATAAACTCCAAGGGCGCCAATGTTTTTAATACTTTCAGAATATTTAATTGCTTCGTGAAAAGTATTTTCGGCCACCGCTGTATCAGGATTTAGAATACAAACATATTCGCCCTTGGCGATAGCTACCGCCTGATTATTGGCTTTGCTAAAACCGACGTTCTTTTTATTTTCAATTAGGGTAATGGTTGGAAAAAGGGTTTTGACCATCTCACAACTCCCGTCTTTGGAATCATTGTCTATAACGATAATTTCAGCGTCCAAAGTTTTAATTGCGATTTGAACGGAGCGCAAGCACTGTTCCAAGAAGTAGCGCACATTATAGTTGAGAATAACGACTGAGAGTTTCAAAAGCTAGAGACTTTTTAAAGAGGATTCAAATGGAATTCGATGCAAAATGCTTCTGCCCAACGTAACCTCGTCTGCATATTCCAATTCATCACCTACTGAGATTCCGCGGGCAATTGTGGTGGTAATTATGTTGTAAGGTTCAATTTGTTTAAAAATATAAAAGTTCGTGGTGTCGCCCTCCATTGTTGAACTGAGCGCAAAAATGAGCTCTCGAACCTTTCCTAGTTTTACCTTTTCTACCAAGGAAGAAATAGCTAAATCGCCAGGGCCAACGCCATCCATAGGAGATATTTTTCCTCCCAAAACATGATAGTGTCCTCTGTATTGACTGGTGTTTTCAATCGCCATTACATCCCGAATATCCTCAACCACACAAACCAGTTGTTCATCGCGATTTGGGTTGGCGCAGATTTCACATAATTTTGTATCGCTAATATTATTGCAATTATCGCAGAAGTTGATATTCTCGCGCATTTTTACCAGAGCTCCAGCCAATTTCTTAGATTGTTCCTCAGGTTGTTTTAGTAAGTGAAGCATCAAGCGAAGTGCGGTACGCTTCCCAATTCCGGGGAGTTGAGACATTTCATTAACCGCATTTTCAAGAAGTTTTGAAGAAAATTCCATAGCATTATTCCTATCGGCAAGTTAAAAAAAATGCTTCAGAAAAAATTGTGTTTCCCGAAGCATTCATTAAGTTCTCAATCTTTGTTATTTTTTCAGAAGTTTTTTTGTCGCCATTCCTTCGGCAGTGTTTAAACGGATAAAATATACGCCAACTGGCAATGATGAAACATCAAGTGTAAAGGTATTTGCCAATACGGCATTATGCTCATATATTAGCAATTTTCCCATAATATCAAATACTTTAATCGTTCCTTCAGTGCTTTTCGGAGAGCTGATTACGACTTCGGAAGAAGCAGGATTCGGGTAAATTTCCACTTTATCATTAAAGGTTACATCGTCAATACCAACAGTTCTTTCAACCAAAGGCGATGCCCAAAGACCACGCCCATAGGTTCCTGCATAAAGGGTACGAGTTTGGTCATTGATTTCCAATTCGTTAATTATCACGTTAGGAAGCATATTGCTATAGGGTTGCCATTCGGTAAGGGTATTGTCTATATAATATACGCCATAATCCATACCTAAGTAGAGTCCGTCTTTCCTGTTATTATCCCAAACCAAGCATAGGGCACTAAAATTGGGTAGGTTTTTTTTATAATTAATCCAAGTTACACCTCCGTCTAGAGAAATCTTAACTCGGAAATTTGAGGCTAATGCGACTGCAATTATGTTGGGATCTGTAGGATGAACCGAAATATAATTGATTGCACCTCCAGGAGAGGTCATTTGTGTCCAAGTGGAACTTCCGCCATCGTCTGTTCTGTATAGACGATAATTTTCAGTTGCATAAATCACCTGATTATTGGAAGGCGCGATTTTTAAATTATCAAGATTATTTCCAAAATTCTGCGAGATGGCCGTCCAGGTTCCACCGTTGTTATTTGATTTATACACCCTACTATAACCCGCGTAGATTGTATTGTTTTGTGTAGGATCTTGCTCAAATGGTGTAACCCAGTTACCAGATTCATTTCCGGGCGAGTTTATTCCAAAAGAGGAATTTCCGCCATTGGTTGAACGGTATAGTGAACCGAATTGGGTTGTTCCAAAAAAGTTATTACTATTGGTCTTGTCTATGAAAGTCTCCATTCCATCTGCTCCCAACCAATCTTTCCAGCCAGTGGCTTCTTTATAAAATGAAGTCCCATTATCTTGTGAACCTCCAGATATAACGACATTTTGAGTCTGCGAAACTCCTATTTTATAGAATTGTCTTATGCTCAAGCCAGTTGTAATATCCTCAAAATAATCAGCATTAAGAATTGGGGTATTCTCAGCCTTAAATATACCTCCGTCAGTAACGGCGTATAGTGTTGTGCCATTGAACATAAGGTCATCGACATCTGCGTGGCAATAACCTATATTTTGATCGAATGCATTATTCGGAATCCAGTCCGAAGTAATAGCCATATTCAGCCCTCTATCCATGGAACGCCAAGTAAGAATTCCTGCGATATGAACTTCGTCTGCATTAGTCGGATTTACTGCTATTGCCATGTCTCTTGGAGCCTGTCCTCTGTTATCGTCTCCGATTGTGCTATATCCAAAAAAATTGAGTCCTCCATGGTTTATTTTGGTAAAACTATCGCCACTGGTCTCAGATGTATATAGTCCTCCGAACTTTCCTCCAGAGGCCTCCAAGACATAAACAAGATTTACATCGGCAGGCGTAACAGCAATCATTTTTGGCCCAGTAGAAAACCCACCAATAGTCGTGAAAGTTGCCCCGCCATCAATGGATTTATGAAATTTTGAACCAGAAGCATACACGACTGATAGATCATCAGGTTTAAATTCAATGTCATAACCGTAGTTATCAGAAACTGGTCTTGCCCAAGTCACTCCTCCATTTATCGAGCGGTAGATTCCAGAATTCTCTGAAGTTGCGAACATAATATCGGTGTTTGTGGGATTGATAAGAATTTTATTCACAATACTATATCCTGTTGTTCCCAATAAATTCCAAGTAGCTCCTGAATCTGTGGATTTAAAAATCTTGCCTTCCGTTGAGCCGAAAAAATAGGTGTTAGCATTTGTAGGATCTATTGCCACCGAATAAACCGAAAGATGAGAAAAATAATCGGTTAAATGTGTCCAAGTCTGTGCGCCATCAGTTGATCTCCACACCCCACCAGTATTTGCTCCAATAATCATATGGTCGCTATTTCCTTCCTCGAAAGCCAATCCCGTAATTCTACCTACTCCTGGATTCCATCCTGAGGTGGCATTCCACGAAGTTGGACCAAGATCCACCCAACTATCAGGCAGAACGGCTCTACTTGCAGCAGTTTCATTCATATTGGCATTCCACCGTTGCAGTTCGTCCAAACGCTCCTCAATATTGGGAAGGTACCCATCGTCATTTACCATTCGCAATGCATTGTATTCCCATCGTTTAAAAGGTTTATACCCAGTCCCTCGCCCTTTATCTTTATTTGCAAAATATGCCTCTGCATTATCTATAATTTCCTGAACTGTATAGGTTCCAGCATCAATCATTTTACGATATTCTTGGGCCTGACCCACAAAAGAGACTATTAATAAAACAAAAAGTATTATCGATTTAAGTTTTAATTCCTTCATTATTAAATGTTTAAATATGTGTTCTGCACAATGTTCAAAAGTATCAAAAATTCTCACGGTGGCGTAATCAAACTTTGTATTTTTACTTCCAAACTCATTCAACCTACTTTTCCATTAAAAAACTATGCAACCAATCCACATTCTTTTTTTAATCCTTGGTTATTTCGGGGTTTTAATCTTGATCTCTTTTTTAACCAATCGGGGCGGCAGTAATGCGGATTTTTTTAAGGCGGGAAAACAATCTCCTTGGTATTTGGTTGCTTTTGGTATGATTGGAGCCTCACTAAGTGGCGTCACTTTTATATCGGTTCCTGGCTGGGTTGAAGCATCGAAATTCAGCTACTTTCAAGTTGTATTGGGTTATATTGTGGGCTATGCAGTAATCGGAACGGTTCTTCTTCCTTTATATTATCGTTTAAACCTTACTTCAATTTATACCTACTTAGATGGTAGGTTCGGAAATGCTTCCTATAAAACTGGAGCTTCGTTCTTTCTATTATCTAGAGTTGTGGGCGCAAGTTTTCGGCTTTATCTGGTGGCGGTTGTGCTGCAGAGTTTGATTTTTGACGATATGAATATCCCATTTTGGGTAACCGTAACCATAACCATTTTGCTGATTTGGCTTTACACCTTTAAAAGTGGGATTAAAACAATCGTCTGGACCGACACGCTGCAAACGCTTTTTATGCTGGTCGCTGTTGGTGTTGCTGTATATTATGTAGCTACTGATTTGGGCTTGTCAGGAAGTAACCTTTTTAGTTTTATTGCGGATAGCGATATGAGCCAGATCTTCTTCTTTGACGATTGGAAATCGGGAGATCATTTTGTGAAACAGTTTATAAGCGGTGCTTTTATTGCCATTGTTATGACGGGACTGGATCAGGATATGATGCAGAAAAACCTGACTTGTCGCAATTTGAAGGATGCGCAAAAGAACATGTTTTGGTTTACCATTGTGCTAACTATCGTGAATTTCATTTTCCTTGTTCTCGGATTATTACTAACCGTTTATGCACAACAAAATGGAATAGATGCTCATAAAGACCAACTCTTCCCTACCCTAGCCTCGCAAAATAAATTTGGGATTGGCGTGGCAATTTTGTTTATCCTTGGACTTATTGCAGCAGCCTACAGCAGTGCCGACAGTGCGTTAACTGCTTTAACTACATCCTTCAGCATCGATATTCTAGATATTGAAAAGAAGTATAACGAAAAAAAGCAAGTCCGCGTGCGCAAACAGATTCACATCTTGTTTTCCCTGGTGCTAATCTTAGTCATTATTATCTTTAAATATGTGATTGCCGATGCTTCCGTAATTGCTAAGTTGTTCGTTTTTGCCGGCTACACCTACGGCCCGCTTTTAGGATTATACGCTTATGGTCTTTTCACAAAATGGAATGTAAAGGACAAATTTGTTCCCGTTGTCGCCATATTGACTCCCTTTCTAGGGTACGGAATAAGTTATCTAAGCACTGAATACTTAAACTTCGATTTTGGCTTTTTTATCTTGATTCTGAATGGCGCACTTACTTTCTTCGGATTAGTATTGATTCGTACCCAAAAGAACTAACGTACACGCTACTTCACTTTCAATATTGTTCTCCTTAAGAATTTTGTAAAACTCAGGGTTTTCCGTTCCAGGATTGAAAACAACACGTTCTGGTTTTAAGGAGACTATATAGTCATAATACTCCTCCTGTCTTTTAGGGTTCAAATACAGCGTTACGGTATTGATGTTTTTAAAAGGTGCCTTTTCTGGGGTTATTTCCACTCCTGCCACAACGCCTTTCTTAAGTCCAAGCGCCACAACGGTATGATTATATTTCAATAAGCGGTTAATAGCCATATTTGAATATCGCTCTGGGTTGGTGCTCGCTCCGATTACTAAGGTTTTCTTATCCATAATTTCTTTTTTCTGAAAATTACAATACTTATAATGCAACAGTTCCTAAAAGTTCGTTAAAACAGGATTCGGAATGAAACATTTTGAGTTTTTAAACGTCTATATAGTAACATAAGAATTTTTCTTTGTCGAACTATTTTTTACTTTGATGGTTAGTGTTAATGAAACGACAAAGATTCAAACCCGAAGCGTCCGTTTCGGGTTTGTTTTTTAAGCCTCATAAAGTTATTATTCTGTTAAATAAAGGTTTATAGTGAAACTATCATAGGTTTCAAATCGTCTATACTATAAGTACCTAAAATTTCATTTTATAATTTATTTGAATTAGCCTTTAACGAATTATACCTTTTTAGGTAAATAAAAGCCTTTCAGTTTTTGCTGAGAGGCTTTCCTTTTTTGAGGAAATACCTATACAGAAAACATCCAATCCCCGTTCTAATGCTACTCGTATACCTAAACGCCATGCAGTAGAGATTCTAACCGTTGTCTACTAATGTTGAAATGATGATAGCGGTAATTCAGAAAAGGTTAATTTGTATATTTGGGTTGTCTGCCGACTATGAAGAA
Source organism: Aequorivita sp. (assembly GCA_048270045.1). GTDB lineage: Bacteria > Bacteroidota > Bacteroidia > Flavobacteriales > Flavobacteriaceae > Aequorivita. The sequence continues at coordinate 1,552 of JBLWTS010000097.1, read as the reverse complement.
TAAAGCTTGAGTATAGCCAATGGTATTGGTGGGATAAACTTAATAAGGTTGGGGATATTAATAAGTTGTGCCTCATTCAAAACCGACTCTACGAGCAAAACATTACCGTTAAATTTTCAATATATTTGTAATGCTTCAAAAATATTTAAATATGTATCACGCAATAGAAATTGACCGAAAAGAACTCACTATTATGGGAGTGAAATTTTCTGACTTGAAAACATTGGAAAATACTGCAAATGCAATTGGAAGTAATATGTTCGAAGGTTTTACACCGACGCAAAAAAATATCAAAATAATACGGGATTATATGACAGGCATATTGTCATTAAACGATTTAATAGTTTTCGCTAAGGAAAAGACCTATGTCTAATTCCTACAAGTACATTGACCCCGATTCTATTTATATTGACTCAAAATCAGGAATACTAAAAAACTTAGCTAATATTACTGACGCTGAAGATTTACTTTTTTTCGAGAGTGTTGCAGTAGCAAAACGAATTAAAGAAGAAATCATTGAAGTAAGATTGGAGAGCGAGATAAAGCCCTGTGGTTAATAAATCCTCTATTCTCGCCTCCTTGGAAAATCCTGCTGATCTTTTAAGACCATTTTATTTTTGATTTAAATGAATATGAGACAACCCTTTAAAATTGGTAATAAGGAATACAAATTCAAGAAGGAGGCTTTAAGCTTTTATAAGGATATTCTAAACTCTTATGAATTTAAAGAAGTATTATCTCAAGAACATTTCGGCTACATAATAGATTATTAAACTATGATGAAACTTATTTTGATAATCATGCAGAGTTCAAAATATTGGGGCAAAAGTCTGAAATTGAAAAAACCCTCTCAAGCATAAGAATTGGTAAAGCACAATTCAACACCAAATGCTTTGAATTAGTATTCGAAAATGGTGAAACTGACTTCATTTCCTATGTCTTAAGAATCAATAAACCTAAACTCGATTTATTTTCTGACTTTTATACCGCAGCGAGAAATGTAACAAATGTAGATGTTAGAAGTGTTAAGCAAGAGTATTTTGACAATTATTCGAAAAAAGGAATCGTTCCTTGTCAAGAATCAGGAATCTTATCAAAATGGACTGAATTAGTTGTTGACCATAGACAACCAAATACATTCTCAATAATTGTAGATAGATTTATTGAAGTAAACAAAATAGATCTAAGTACACTTGAATACAGAACTAATACGGATAACTTCTTTATTTTCAAAGACGATAGCATAATTAAAAAATTTCAGGAATATCACAGAGAAAAAGCTGTTTTAAGAATAGTTAGAAAAGAATTCAATTCTAGCAGGGCTCATCAAGGCAGAATAAGAGAAATGAAGAAAGATTTGAAAATAAATACTAAGCAAAATAACTAAGCATTCCCGTGATCGGTACGGGAGTGTTCATTAAAGTGTGTCATCGGTTAAAAATCTGTTCTCAAAATAATCTACAAGATCCCTTCTAACGGATGTCCAGGCAAACATAGTTCCATTCCATCTGGTTTGAGCATTTACTGTTGCAAGGTACAATTGTTTTACGAT
>JBLWTS010000096.1:0-11518 GCA_048270045.1 Aequorivita sp. | reverse complement strand
CTATGAAAAAAGGGTCAGACTCTAAAAAAGTCCAACCCCTGTTATTTTAAACTTACACACTTAACGGGATAGTGTCTATTTCCTAGATATCCTTTCAATTAAATCAACGATTCGAGAAGAATAACCAATTTCATTATCATACCATCCAATTATCTTGACCATTTTTCCGATTACCGAGGTCATTCCGGCGTCAAAGATGCAGGAGTGGGTGTTGCCGACAATGTCAATAGAAACGATGGGGTCTTCGGTGTATTCCACAATTCCTTTCATCTCGTTTTCCGAAGCTCTTTTAAAGGCCAAGTTGATTTCTTCTATGGAAGCCACTCTTTTCACATTAAAAGTGATATCGGTAAGAGACCCATTAGGAACAGGAACACGGATGCCACAACCGCCAATTACATCTGCCAATTCTGGAAATATTTTGGTCAACGCCTTAGCAGCTCCAGTAGTAGTAGGAACAATAGATTGCCCAGCAGCACGCGCTCTGCGAAGGTCGCGATGGGGTTGGTCGTGCAAACTTTGATCTGTGGTGTAGGAATGTATAGTAGTAATATAAGCCTGTTCAACACCGCAAAGTTCATCAATGATTTTCAACATTGGCGCAGCATTGTTTGTAGTGCAAGAGGCATTTGAGATGATGAGATCCTCAGGCTCCAATATTTCTTCATTAACACCAAGAACTACTGTTTTTATATCGTCCTCTAAAGGAGGAACGGAAAGAATCACTTTTTTGGCGCCATTTTTTAAATGATTTTCAAGTTCTTCTTTGCGTTTAAATTTCCCTGTACATTCAATAACAACGTCTATATTTCCCCAACGGATTTCCTCGATATTTTTTATGGAGGAAAACTTATACTTTCTTTCACCAACAAGAATTTCGTTTTCGGAAGCACTGACTTTCGCTTTCAAAACACCGTGAATACTATCGTATTTCAAAAGATGGGCAAGGGTTTTTGCATCGGCAAGATCGTTTATGGCAACAACCTCCATGGTAGTATGGTTGCGCAGCAACCTAAATAGATTCCGGCCAATACGGCCAAAACCGTTGATACCGACGGTTATCTTTTTCTCCATTTTAAATAGATTTACGTTAGATGCTTTTGCGCTTTGTACGAAGAGCGCACCAAGGCGCCGCTTTCCACATGCCTAAACCCCATTTCCAAACCAATGATTTCATATTTTTTAAATTGTTCGGGTGTGATAAACTCTTTAACGGGCAAGTGTTTTTTGGATGGTTGTAGGTATTGGCCAAGGGTTACAATGTCGAGTCCAACGTTTCTCAGGTCTTCCAGAGTTTGGATAACCTCATTTTCCTGTTCGCCAAGACCGAGCATAATACCGCTTTTGGTTCTAGGCAGGCCACTCTGTTTCAAATAGTTTAAAACCTCTAAGCTGCGTTCGTATTTCGCTTGAATTCGCACTTCGCGGGTCAGCCTTTTAACGGTTTCCATATTATGGCTAACCACTTCAGGTTTTACAGTTATAATTCGGTCTATGTTACGTGGGTTCCCTTGAAAATCGGGAATCAGCGTTTCAAGAGTAGTTTCAGGATTCATTCTCCGGATCGCCTTCACAGTCTCGGCCCAAATGATGGATCCCATATCTTTTAAATCATCTCTATCCACCGAAGTTACAACGGCGTGTTTGATGTTCATGATTTTTATGGAGCGGGCTACTTTTTCAGGCTCGTCCCAGTCTATGGTTTCTGGTCTTCCTGTTTTCACACCGCAGAAACCACAAGAACGGGTGCAAATGTTTCCTAAAATCATGAAAGTTGCTGTGCCTTCGCCCCAGCATTCGCCCATATTAGGGCAGCTTGCGGAGGCGCAGATGGTGTTTAGACTGTATTTGTCCACCAAGCCACGAAGTTCACTATATTTTTTTCCCGTGGGAAGTTTTACCCGAAGCCATTTTGGCTTTGGCGTGGGTTTTTGAAGTTCTAAAGTTTCTGTGCTCATACGGGAAACAAAAATACGAAATTGAAAGCCGATAAAGGAAATAAGAAGTCAGGAATTTTGGGAGATGATATAATTCCCCAGCCTTCTGAAAATGACGTTTTGTGAAAGTAGTTGGCTCCCAAAAGATTCGAACATAAATATCCTTAATTTCATAATTTAAGATCGTGATATTTCTGAATAAATCACTTGAAAATAGCAGTAGATTCTACTTAATTATTCCTTTTGAGCAATTAACTCTGCCAGTAATTTTCGGGCGCGTAGCAGGCGAACTTTCACATTATTCAACGGCTCCTCCAAATTTTCGGAGATTTCATTGTAGCTCATTTCCTGAAAATACCGTAGGTTTATGACGTCTTGGTAATGCGGTTTCAGCATTTTTATGTACTGTAAAAGTTGGGCAAGGTTTTGTTCCCTAATTAATTTATCCTCAGGGGAGGGAGCGTGATCTGCTATTTTTTGAACTTGCTCATTGGACGTGTCAGTAGTATGGGAATAGATAGAAGCATTTTTTTTGCGGGTGCGATCTATCTGAATGTTTTTGGAAATGGTTATCAGCCAAGTGGAAAAGGTGTAATTTCCGTCAAAGGTGTGGATCTTGTCAAAGGCTTTAGCAAAGGTTTCGATGGTAATGTCTTCGGCATCGTGTTCATTGCGAATCCTTTTCAATTGAAACCCATATACTTCGTTCCAATAATAATCCAATAGAAATTTAAAAGCCTCTTGCTTTCCGTTTCTCGCTTTGTGGATCTGATGGGTTATTTCTTCTTGAGTTATTTCCATTGCGAGCTTTTTTCATCGCTGTTGGAAATAAAGATACTCAATTGAGTGAAAATAAGAAAAAATTCGTAAAACGGAATGAAGATTATCAAATCCTTCTCTCTTAACTTTTTTGCGGCCTTGCCTATGACAATGTATTGGATAATAAACCTAACAAGAATAATAGCCAGTCCAAATTTCCAAAGTTGCGTGAAAAGAACTAGTACGGAAAGAATCCAGAACAATAGGTTTGCAATATAATATAGTCCCAAAAAAAATCTATGTTTGGGTTTGTAGAGCTTTGCCGTGGAATAATGTCTTTTCTTCTGGCTGTGCCATTTTTTTCTTCTTTTCTTCGGAAGTGAATAGGTAAAAGCATCCGGAGAAACGCAGATTGCAGTGTTTGTTGATGTGGCTGCTTCGTTTACAAATAGATCGTCATCGCCCGAAGCGAGTTTTATGTGCCTTATAAAACCGTTGTTTTCGTAATAAAGAGCGCTGGTGTATGCTAAATTTCTACCCACGCCCATATAAGGCATTCTAGCTTGGGCGTAGGAAAAATATTGGACGGCAGTCATCAAGGTTTCAAAACGAATCATTTTATTCAGAAACCCGCGCTGTTTTTCGTATGCGCCATAGCCTAACACGATTTGTTTCTTATCCGAGAAACTAGCGGCCATAGCCGAAAGCCAATCGTCGGAAGCAGGATAACAGTCGGCATCGGTAAAAATTAGGCGATCATTTTTTGCACGTTTTATTCCCAGAGTTAGGGCGTATTTCTTGTTTCCCCAAAACGCTTCATTGTTTTTGACATTTACTACTTGGATTCGCGAATCAGTTTCGGCAAAACGCTCCATTACATCCAGCGTGTCATCGGTGGAAGCATCATTTATTAGGATAATTTCAAAATTCGGGTATTTCTGGGTTAGCCAAATGGGAATGTGCTTCTGAAGGTTTTCATCTTCATTTTTGGCGCAGACAATTAAGGAAATGGGATGAGCTTCAGCAACCTTTCTTTCCGAAGTATTTAAAAAAGAGAATTTGGAGAAGAGGAAATAGTAGGCGCAATTTATAAATGCTATTGCACCTAAAATGTAAAGTAAAATCATATAGATTTATGATTGGGGTTCGGCAAAAAGATAGGTTTGCGGGTGAAAATCAATGTGACATATTTAGAAGGAATTTAACCAACAATTTATTTGGAGGGGAAGAACATTTCCAAATAAATAATTAAAAACTCTCCTGAAAGTTTTATTGGTGAGAAGTTTCCTTACAAGATTCGAATTGATCGGGTGTCTTTCCACAATACCCACAAGAGGCTCCTTCTTTATTTAAAAAAGGGCTCTCACTTGCACAAGTTCCAGCAAATTTACCATCTTTTTTGGCCCAAAGTTTTATGGCAATACCAGCAACTCCCAACAATAGCAATACTAACGTAATTAATAACAGTTTCATAGCTTTAATTTGAACCACAAAAGTACAATCTTTACTACTCTTATACTTGCAAATTAAGTATTTTTAGCTTTGATTTTAAAAACTTTAACGATGTACAGACAATTTGGTCTTTTATTTATCTCAATAGCGACATTAACGGCCATTTCCTGTAAGGAGAAAGGCAAAAGTGAAGCAGTACAAAAACAATCAACAGAAGCTTCGGTAGATGTGCCTAATGTGGAAAAAGTTGAGAAAAGACAACTTACTCCAGCAGAAATTGAAAAGGCAAACAGTGTAATGTCTCGGTTAATTGTTATTCCTGAATCAAAAAAAACTGCGAGATATATAGTAACTGCAAATATGGCCGATTTACTTTCTAACGAAAATGGACCGTTTTTGATTTTCGCACCTTCCGATAGGGCGATTGAAAGTCTTCCTTTAGAACAGCTTAAGTTCTATTCCGATCAACAAAATTTATCGAAGCTACAAGATATTTTGAAATCGCATATCGTAAAATCGGATTTGAATAACGATACTCTTCTTAAATTAATAAAAAAGGATGGAAAGGTCAAGTTAAAAACCCTAGATGGAGAAAACTTAATTATTTCCGAAGCCGATGGTAAAATGATTATTGCTGATGAAAAAGGAGGAAGTGCTATTATTGTAAAAAGTGACGTTCAAGCCTCAAACGGACAGGTTTTTATAATTGATAGAATTTTGAATCTTCCTTAAAAGACATTTACTTCTGGCTCAATAAAAATTCCAGTTAATTCTTTTACTTTTTTCTGAATTTTCATGGCCAATTCCCATATTTCGGCACCAGTCGCATTTCCATAATTAACGAGTACTAATGCCTGGTTTATGTGAACCCCAGCATCACCAAATCGTTTCCCCTTAAAGCCAGCGTTTTCGATTAGCCATCCTGCTGGAATTTTGAATTCGGTAGGAGAAATTACGTAAAAAGGAGCCTCGGGAAATTTTTGACTAAATTTTTCGAATGCCTCCACATCAATTACTGGGTTCTTAAAGAAACTACCACTATTGCCAAGAATCTTGGGATCTGGAAGTTTGGATTGTCGGATGGCAATCACTGCTTCAGAAATATCTCTTAGACTGGGTTTTTCAATCTTTTTATCTGCTAGTATTTTCTGAATATCTCCGTAGGAAATATTCTGAAGGTGAGTTTCTTTCGTCAGCCTAAAAGTAACGCTAGTAACGATATACTTACCTTTTGCCTCATTTTTAAAGATAGAATTTCGATATCCAAATTCACATTCTTTCTTAGTAAACTCTTTTTCTTCTAGGGTGTCGATAGAAATTGTACTGCAACTCACAAAGGTGTCTTTCAACTCCATACCATATGCCCCTATGTTTTGGATGGGAGCCGTTCCTACGTTTCCTGGAATCAACGAAAGATTTTCCAAACCACCAAAATCTTTGGCGATACAAAACTGGACAAACTCGTGCCAGTTTTCTCCCGCCATTGCTTTTACAAAAACTTCTTGGTCGTTTTCCTTTAGAATCTCGATCCCTTTTAAATTTATATGTAGCACCAATGTTTCTAAAGGACCGGTGAGCAACATATTGCTCCCGCCTCCTAAAATGAAAAGTGATGAAGAATGCCTTTGGGAAAGTGCTTGTTTAAGTTCCGAAATAGTCTTTACCGAAACAAAATAGCGCGCCTGACAGTCTATGCCAAAAGTGTTGAAGTTTTTAAGGGATTTGTATTCTTCAAATTGCATTAATCCTTATATTTTTGAAGTGCGATCTTCAATATTTCCACAGCGCGAATAAGGCTTTCTTTCTTCAAAACGTAAGCAATCCGCACTTGGTTCAGTCCCACGCCAGGACTTGAATAAAAACCTGCGGCGGGAGCAACCATAACGGTTTCGCCATTATCGTCAAAATCTTCTAAAAGCCATTGTGCGAACTTATCGCTGTTTTTTACAGGTAACTGAACGATACAGTAGAAGGCTCCTTTAGGTTCTCCCACCTGAACACCGGGAATTTCCTTTAATGCAGCAACCAAAGTGTTTCTTCTGTCCTGATATTCAGTGATTACTTCGTCAAAGTAACTTTTTGGAGTTTCTAATGCAGCTTCGCTCGCAATCTGAGCGAAAGTTGGTGGGCTTAATCGCGTTTGTGCAAACTTTAATGCAGTTGCAATTACCTCTTTATTTTTTGAAACTAAACATCCAATCCTTGCCCCACACATACTGTAACGTTTAGAAACAGAATCAATGATAATGCCGTTTTCAGCCAAACTTTCTTCTTCAAGAATAGAGAAGTGTTCGTATCCATCATAAGTAAACTCACGATATACTTCATCCGCCACCAAAAAGAGATCGTGTTTTTTAACGATTTTCGCCAAAGTTTGGATTTCTTCTTTGGAATATAAATATCCAGTTGGATTGCCTGGATTACAGATAAGGATTGCCTTGGTTTTTGGAGTAATCAGTTTTTCGAATTCTGAAATAGGAGGTAGCGCAAAATTGTCTTCAATCTTTGAAATTACCGGAACAATTTTCACTCCAGAGGCGGTAGCAAATCCGTTATAATTTGCATAAAACGGTTCGGGAATGATTATCTCATCCCCAGTATCAGCAATGCTCCCCATAGCAAAAAGGAGAGCCTCACTGCCACCTGTGGTTACGATTATGTCGTTAGCTTCCACAGGAATATTGTTTTTGTGATAATATCCTGCAATTTTTTGTCGGTATTCTAAAGAACCTTCAGAACGCGTATAGGCCAGAATTTCCAAATTATGATTTGCCACGGCTTCCATCGCAATTTCGGGCGATTTGATATCTGGCTGACCAATATTTAAGTGATAAACGGTTTTGTTCGCTTTATAAGCTTTTTCGGCATAGGGAACCAATTTACGGATAGGAGACTCCGGCATGTTTTTCCCTTTTTTGGATACTGAAGGCATAGTCTTTTATTTTGGCACAAAGTTGCAAAATTTATTGATATAATACCATGCCGGCAGGAACAAGATATTTGATTTTTACCTACCTTCCGTTCTCTGAAAATTAATAATTCAAATCTTGCAACGTTCCACTCTAAACTTCCTGCTATTTTTTTTTACTATCTCTCTTGTTGCTCAGGAAGGATTTCACTTGGAAGGTAATAAAACCAGGAATCGGATTCCTTTTGAATTGGTTAATAATCTTCCTGTGATAAAGGTGAACATCAATGGTGTGGATTTTTCATTTATCCTCGACACAGGTGTTAAATCTACAATACTCTTTAGTACTGAAGGTGTTGGGGACTTTAAAATAGGCAATCCGGTTCCAATACGAATGAATGGATTAGGAACAGAAGGTTCTTTGCCCGCCTTTAAAAGCGAAAACAACATTATTAAGGTTGGGAAAGCAGTGGATTTGAACCACGAATTGTATTTAATTTTTGATAGCGCTCTGAATTTCTCACCAAGGATGGGGATTCCTATTAATGGTATTTTGGGAAACGAATTTTTTCAAAATTTTATAGTTCAAATAAATTATTCTTCCCAAGCGATTACCATATATGATCCTCAGAGATACTCATTGAAAAAATGTAAAAAATGCGAGGATGTACCTTTGGACTTTGTAGATGAAAAACCCTATATAGATCTTGGGGTTGCCAATGAAAAATCAGAAAAGGAAGTTACCCTACTGGTTGATTCTGGCAGTAGTGATGCATTGTGGTTATTTGATGAGGAAGCATATATTGAAGAAAATCCAAAAAACTATTTTCGCGATTTTCTTGGGTTAGGCCTCGGAGGTGACATTTTCGGAAAACGTGCCCGAATTCCTGCATTGATACTTGGCGATTTTCATTTGAATAACGTAAGCACTTCCTTTCCCGAAGAAGCAGCTGTAGCAAAGGCGCGCTTATTTGAAAATAGAGATGGAAGTGTGGGTGGTGGATTTTTGAGCCGCTTCAATATTACGTTTGATTACGGCAATAAAACAATACGATTCAAAAAAAATCGTCGTTTCAATGATCCATTTAACTACAATATGAGTGGGCTCACGCTGGAACATTCTGGAATGGAATGGCTGATTCAGGAACTTACATTTACGCTAGTACCGCGTTATGTGGTGGTTGATGTACGTGATGGTTCTCCAGCAAACATTGCCGGAGTTCAAAAGTATGACGAAATATTGTCAATAAATGGCCGGCCTAATTATAGATATAAACTATATGAGTTGATCAATTTATTTTCAAGTGAGGAAGGGAAAAGAATAACATTAAGAATTCAGAGAGGAACCATTACTAAAAGAATAAGATTCAATTTGGCAAAAGTGATGTAATAAAAAAAAGGCCCCAAAAATGTGACCTTTTTATAATCTTTAAGAGAATTATTTAACTCTTTTCAAGCACACTACCTGCTTCGTTTTTCACTTCCCCTTTAATTTTAAGGGCTACCATTGGCTCACTAGCATTAGAAGTTACTGTAATTGTTTTTCTGATTGGTCCAACACGGTTTGTGTCATATTTAACCTCAATTTTACTGCTTGCTCCTGGAGCTATAGGGCCTTCTGGTTTTTTAGGTACCGTACAACCACAACTGGATTTTACGTCAGTAATTATAAGTGGAGCATCTCCCGTGTTTGTGAATTCGAACACACGAACTCCGTCACTTCCTTTCAATATGGTACCGTAATCAACAGTATCGGTTTTAAATGTAATCTTTGCTTGTTGTGCTTGTGCAGTAAAACCTATTAAAGCAACTAGAGCAATGAGAGCTAATTTTTTCATCATTTTTTGTTTTAATTGAATGCTAAAGTAAAGAACTTTTAATCAACCTGCAAAATATCTTATACCCTTTTGTAATCCTGCAGATATCTTTACTTTTGCCACTTATAGTTCAAATATCAGACCAAAGTATGGCTTTAGAGATAAAATATAATGCGAAGGAGATTGAAAACAAGTGGTATAGCTACTGGATGAAGAACCGCTACTTCCAATCAGAGGTAGATGAAAGAACTCCCTACACCATCGTTATTCCCCCACCAAACGTTACAGGAGTGCTGCATATGGGTCATATGTTGAATAATACCTTACAGGATGTTTTGATTCGTCGTGCACGGCTTCAAGGATTCAACGCCTGCTGGGTGCCCGGGACCGATCATGCTTCCATTGCCACTGAAGCCAAAGTTGTTGCAAAACTTAAAGCCGAGGGTATTGACAAATCGACACTTTCTAGGGAAGAATTTTTGGACCACGCTTGGGATTGGACCCACAAACACGGTGGGATAATTCTTGAACAACTGAAAAAACTTGGAGCTTCCTGTGATTGGGACAGAACGAAGTTTACAATGGATGACGATATGTCAGCCTCCGTAATAAAGGTTTTTGTTGATTTATATCGCAAAGGCAATATTTATCGTGGTTATCGAATGGTAAACTGGGATCCACAAGCGCAAACAACTCTTTCAGATGAAGAAGTTATTTACGAAGAAAAACAAGGAAATCTTTATTACCTAAATTATAAAATTGAAGGAAGCGATGATACATTGACTATTGCAACAACACGTCCTGAAACAATTTTGGGCGATACGGCAATTTGCATCAATCCCAATGACGAACGGTTTGTTCATCTCCGAGGAAAAAAGGCCATCGTTCCAATTTGTAACAGAATCATTCCCATTATTGAGGATGATTACGTAGATGTGGAGTTTGGGACAGGTTGCTTAAAAGTCACTCCAGCACACGATGAAAATGATAAAATGTTGGGCGATAAGCACAATCTGGAGATAGTTGATATTCTTAATGATAACGGAACTTTAAATAGTTATGGACTTCATTATGAAGGAAAAGATCGCTTCGTAGTCCGCAAAGAAATTGTAAAAGAACTAGAAGATTTAGGGGTAGTTTCAAAAATAGAATCCCATTTACACAAAGTTGGAACCAGTGAACGCACTGGAGCTATTATTGAACCTAAATTGAGCGACCAATGGTTTCTCAAAATGAGGGAACTTGCACAACCAGCATTGGATGCAGTTCTAGAAAAAGAGGTGAATTTGGTTCCTGAAAAATTCGTAAACACTTATCGCCATTGGATGGAAAACGTTCGCGATTGGAACATTTCTCGCCAACTTTGGTGGGGACATCAAATTCCCGCTTATTTTTATGGCGATGGCAAGGAGGATTTTGTTGTGGCAGAATCTATTGAAGAGGCAGTTGTTCTTGCGAATGAGAAACGAAATGTCAAGCTACGCGCAGTCAAAGCGCCTATAACTGCCGATAACTTAAAACAAGATCCGGACGCACTTGATACTTGGTTTTCATCCTGGCTATGGCCCATTAGTGTTTTCAACGGAATCACGGAGCCAGATAATAAAGAAATAAATTATTATTACCCAACAAATGACCTTGTTACCGCACCTGAGATTCTTTTCTTTTGGGTTGCGCGGATGATCATCGCAGGGTATGAATACAGAAATGAAAAACCTTTTACCAATGTCTATCTGACTGGAATTGTTCGTGATAAGCAGCGAAGAAAGATGAGTAAATCTCTTGGGAATTCCCCAGATCCTATTGAATTGATGAATGTTTATGGCGCTGATGGCGTTCGAGTTGGGATGCTCTTGAGTTCCCCAGCCGGAAATGATCTGATGTTTGATGAAGATTTTTGCAAACAGGGAAGTGGCTTTGTAAACAAAATTTGGAACGCCTATCGACTGATTGATGGTTGGGAAGTTTCAGTAGCTAAGGAACAGTCAACAAGTGATGCAACGGCTATTAAATGGTATCGAAATAAATTTCAAAAAACCCTTGCTGAAATTGATGACCATTACAGCAAATACAGAATTAGTGATGCTTTAATGTCAACTTATAAATTGGTTTGGGACGATTTTTGTTCATGGTTTTTAGAGATGGTTAAACCAGCTTTTGGAGAACCCATTTCAGAGAAAACCTATTTGGAAGTGATTTCTCTTTTGGAAGACAATTTGAGAATATTGCACCCCTTTGTTCCTTTTATTTCCGAAGAAATCTGGCAACATATTACAGCAAGAGATATCTCGGAGGCTTTAATAATTTCAACATGGCCATCTATAGGTTCTTACGACGAGAAAATCATAAAGGATTTTGATTTTGCTTCAGATGTAATCTCGGGAATACGAACCATTCGAAAGGAAAAAAATATTTCGTTTAAAGATACTATTCAACTGTCCGTCATAAATCAGGAAGGAAGTTCGGAAAAATTTGACGGACTTATTTCAAAGCTGGGTAATGTTTCCGAACTAAATTATATTACAGAAAAATTGGAAGGGGCGTTGACGTTTCGGGTAAAAAGCAATGAATATTTTATTCCGATTTCTGGTGCGATAAACGTGGAAGAAGAAATTGCAAAGCTGTCTGAAGAATTAAAATACACT
>JBLWTS010000095.1:0-11777 GCA_048270045.1 Aequorivita sp. | reverse complement strand
TAATATTTCGTCGCGTAATCAAAAATGGCATTATCTTTCAATAAAGCAGTGGCAATGGCGCTATAAGCCGCGGAGGCCAATTCAATATCGGGAGAAATTCCGCCACCATCATACACCGTTCGTCCACCTTTCGTTTTAAAGGCGTTGTACTCTTCGGCGTCCTTTCGAATGGGGTCGCCATTTTCATCTCGGTGCCAATAATCCAAGGCTTGAATGCAACGGCCGCTTGGGGTGTAATAGCGCGAAATGGTTACTTTCAACTGTGTGCCATAAGTCAACTTTTTTGGTCGCTGCACAAGTCCTTTTCCAAAACTACGCGCACCGACAATTACAGCGCGATCTAAATCCTGAAGACCTCCAGAGACGATTTCGCTCGCAGATGCGCTTCGACCATTAATCAGAACTACCAAAGGAATTTCTGTATCTACAGGCTCATTTTTTGTTAGGTAGGTTTGATTGTACTTTTCAATAACCGATTTTGTAGTTGTAATCACTTGGCCTTTTTCCACAAAAAGATTTACAATACTAATTGCTTCATTTAAAAGTCCTCCCGGATTTCCACGCAGGTCTAAAATTAACTTTGTTGCACCTTGCGATTTTAAATCTATAAGTGCCGCTTTGGTTTCTTGGGTAGTTTTTCGGTTGAATTGTGTAAGAACAATATAACCGATGTTGTTATTAATCAGCTTATAAAATGGGACGGCATGAAGTTCAACTGCATTACGGGTAATGGTAGTAGTTTCGGTTTTGCCTTGTCGAACGTAAGTTAAATCTATCGTAGTTCCGGGAGCACCTTTTAACAATTCTCCTGCGTCATCCTCAATATCTGAGATTTTAATATTTCCGATTTTAATAATTTCATCCCCAGCTTTTAGTCCAGCCTTGTCAGCAGGATAGTCTTTATACGGTTCAACGATTATTATCCTATCCTTTTTGGTTCTTGCACTCGCTCCAATGCCGGCATAAATTCCTGAATTATTTATTTTGGCATCTTCTACTTGCTGTTCGTTCCAATACACCGTGTATGGATCCAAATCTTCCAACATTCCCTTAATAGCTTTGTCCATAAGAACGGCAGGAGTTACCTCATCTACGTAATTCATATTCAATTCTTTGAAGAGCGTCGTGAAGATTTCAATTTGTTTCGCAATCTCAAAGAAATCACTTTTGAAACTTACGGTGGTAAAAAATATACCAATGGCGACAATGGGAATTAGTATTCTTTTTTTCATTTTTTAAAAATTGATGTCCTGCGAGGTTTTTCTTATAAAAATCGAATGTTTAAGCCATCGTTAAAGTTAGACAAATAGTATCAACGAAGAAATGAAATCCTTGTAGGTATTTATAACTAATTATATTACACTTACAAGGTCTGGAAAAAGACCTTGCAGGATTGTTTTTTATGGCTCCTTAATTTTTCTGCTCTCAAAAAAGTAAGAAGAAACAAAGCTATCATTATTATAACGAAATAATGTGCAGATAATTTTTTGATCGGAAAATTTCAACTTTGGTTTTGGTTCATTTCAATCTTTAATTTTTTTAGATGCGCTATCATTGTTTTTTCGAGTTCAGCGTATTGGGGCTTATCTTTCGCTAAATAAAGGAAAAGCATTACAAATTTTTTGCTGTTACCTTCTTCAATTATGTGTTTGTTAAGTCGATAGGCTTCTCGAAGTTGCCTCTTAACACGGTTTCTATCCACAGCCAATTTAAATTTACGTTTAGGGACAGCAAAGGCTGCAAGGTTTTTTTCGATATTTTCCTTAGGAAGAAAAAAGACTTTTATCGGATATTTAGAAAAGGTTTTACCTTCCAAAAACAAAGATTCTATTGTTTTGAAGCTTTTGAGTTTTTCAGTTTTTGGAAATTTATGATTCACACTGTAAATATATAAAAAGAAAAACCCCAAAAGTTTCAAAAACCTTTAGGGTCAAATTTCTTTTTTCAAATTAAATTAATTTGCTTCCCAAATATTATTATCAGGGTTAACATCTGCCATTCGTTGGGAGGCATCGATAATCATATTTTTTACCTTTTTTCCATTGTTTATTTCAAAAGTGAAGGTAGGATTCGTCCACGGCCAATCTTCTAAAACTTTTCGTTTCAATTCGGTAAATGCATTTGGTTTTTCGCCCCACATCATTCGCAAAGGAATATAAAACAATTCCTGTGAACCATCTTCGTAAGTAACATAAAGGTCAATAGGCATTGGCATTAGACCAATTCTCTCTAAAGTTACTTTTGTGTTTTTCCCTGCTATTTCAACCTCTTTGATTCCGTAATCAATGGTGTTTATAGTCTTTGTCCAATCGGTTAAATACCAATCCAGTTCAAAACCTGAAACCTTTTCCGCAGTGCGAATGAAGTCATTTGGAGTAGGATGTGTAAATTTAAAATCTGCATAAAAACGTTTTAAGGTCTTTGCAAGATTTTCGGGCCCTATCACATATCCCAATTGCGAAAGGAATATTGAACCTTTACTGTATGCGCTAATGCCGTAAGTGCGATTTTTCGCATATCGATCGGCATGGGTTGTGAGCGGCTGTTGGTCTTCGCTGTTGACCAAATAAATATACCCTCGATAGGAACCTGCATGAGGATTTGGTTTTTTACTGTCCATCACATAATTCATGGCTTCGTCTGAAATGTAAGTAGTAAACCCTTCGTCCATCCATTCATGTTTATTTTCGTTGATTGCCAGAACAAACTGAAACCAAGAGTGTGCTAGTTCATGCGCGGTCACACCTACAAGGCTTCCAAATTCCCGTCCGCCAGTAATCATGGTACACATTGCATATTCCATTCCCCCATCGCCACCTTGGATTACCGAATATTGCTCATAAGGATATGGGCCTACATTTTCATTGAAAAACTCCATTAGAGCTGCAGTTTTTGGCTGTAGTTTTTTCCAGTTTTCAGCTATTTCAGGATCGTCTTTGTAGAAGAAGTGAAGTGTTACTCCGTTGGGTCCTGGATAGGTGTCGTGGATATAATTTGGGTCGGCTGCCCAAGCAAAGTCATGGACATCGGGGGCTAAAAAGTGCCAAGTATATTTCCCGTTTATAGGATGCATCGGTTTTTGACCGGGAGCAGTATAGCCATGTCCAACCGAAGCTGGATTTTGAAGATAACCTGTACCGCCTATGGTATAACTTTCATCAATGGTTATAGTTACGTCATAATCGCCCCAAACTCCGAAAAATTCGCGGGCAATGTAAGGATCGGCGTGCCATCCTTCAAAATCGTATTCTGCTATTTTTGGATACCACTGCGTCATTGTCAGGGCTACTCCTTCAGAACTATTCCTTCCAGATCGGCGAATTTGGGCAGGCACTTGTCCATCCCAATCCATTCTGAAAATAGTGGTTCTTCCGGGAAGGATTGGCTTATTTAGCTTCACTTCCATAACAGTACCCTTGATAGTGTAGTTTGTAGTTAAACCATCCTGTGTGAACGTTGTAGGTTTGATATATCCAATTTCCGACGGGGATAGTTTAGAAATTCTATCTCCCACACGGCTATCAGGATCTACAATTGTTCTGGAACGCACGTCCATTTCACTGCCAGGTTGAAAAGCATTAAAATAAAGATGGTAGAACACTTTATTCAAGGTGTCTGCAGAATTGTTTGTGTATATCAATTCCTGTTTTCCTTTGTACTGATAGTTCTTTACGTCCATCTGGACGTCCATTTTATAATCTGCTTTTTGTTGCCAATACGAGGTATTTCCTTGTGAAATTGCCTGATTCGTAGTTACTGACAACGAATAAAAGATGACCGTTAAAAGAAAGCCGTTCCTTAAATGCTTCATTGTCTCGATATTTTATCAGCCATTATGAAGGCATTGTACATATTTACCATTTTACCAGACTTGGAAATATTTGAGAACAATTCCTTATTCGAAGAATCTCCGCCAAGAACTACTTCTATATTGGCAGAAATTCCACTATCCATTATAATCTGTTTTACTTGTGATGCAGAGAGTTTTGGGTAATAGGAACGGATCACAGCGGCAACTCCAGCAACTTCGGGAGCGGCCATCGAAGTTCCTTGTAAGAATTCATAAGTATTTAAGGGAGTTGTTGACCAGATTTTCACCCCCGGAGCAAAAACATCCACATTTATTTTTCCATAATTTGAAAAATTAGCAACCAATTTGTCTCCATATTCATAGTTAAGTGCTCCAACGGTTAGGAAAGAATCCGCCATTTCAGTACCGCTATCAATTTGGTCGTTTGGATAAACATTTACGGTGTCTAGGTCAAGAGCGTCATTGCCCGCGGCGTTTACGATTAGCACATCTTTTGAAGCGGCATATTTTATAGCATCATAGACCCAATCAGAATGTGGAGAGTAGTATTTTCCAAAGCTTGTATTGAGCACCTTTGCGCCATTGTCCACCGCATAGCGGATGGCCAGTGCAATATCCTTATCGTACTCATCGCCATCAGGCACGGCACGTACTGCCATTATTTGCACATTATTGGCAACGCCATCCATTCCAATGTCGTTGTTTCTTTGCGCTGCAATGATTCCGGCTACGTGAGTTCCGTGTTTCACGTTTTCACGAGAAACTTCTGAACTGGCTACGTTGTTATCGCCATAAATATTATCTGTAATATCATCGGGATTATCGCCCAACACACCGCGGAAATCTGTTGTGGTGTTGAAATGATTATCCAATCTATCTTGAAAATAGGCGATTCCATTTTCCATTTGAGAAAGAACTTCAGGCACGGTGTCGGCAATATTGAGCATTTGGCTTAACATTCCAATCTCTTGCTGTTCTTGGGCCGAAGGGTTTTTTATACCTGCCAAATCTTCCTGAGTGTAGTCCTCTTTTCCAAGTTTTGCCACCATAGCTTCATGGGCTGGTTTTAACTGGGAAAGCATCATTTGATATCGATCCTTGTTCATCGTTGTTTCCGACAGTTCTTTTTCAAATTCTGCTTTGGCTTTTTCGTAAACAGCAAATTCCTTTCTGTCGGCAGCACTGATTGAGGAATCGTCTTTTCCTTCATATTTTGGTCCTAGTTTTCTTACGATGCGTACGAATTCCATGTTTTCCCCGATAATATCACCAATAAAATTCCACCCGTGTATATCATCTATAAAACCGTTGTTATCATCGTCAATACCATTTCCAGCAATTTCCCCGGGATTGGTCCAAATAACATTTTTTAAATCTTCGTGATCTATATCTACTCCACTGTCAATCACTCCAACGATTACTATTTCGCCTTTTCGGTTTTTGATCAATTCGCTATAGGTTCTGTCAACACTCATTCCAGGAACTGTGTCGTGTACCAAATCCATAGCACTCCATCGCTTCAATTGAGCTTCGGTCAGGTCCGCTTTTTTTGTCAGGGTAGGGCTAATGGGTAAAATAGGTGTGGCAACAATGGGCGCGGTACTTCCACAACTCGCCATAACAGCTGCTAAGGCAACTGCGAATAAAGTGGTTTTAATTGTTCTCATTTTTTGAAAGAAGGGGTTAATTAATAAAATCATTGAGGGATAAGGTTTTGTCTAAGCGAACTCCCTTATCAGTGTTCTTCACTGTAATTATAGGATTATGAGCATCATGCTCTAAAAATAAATAAAAGTTGTTGTCTGCTGCGGTCTGGAGAAATTTCTCCTTTTCGGGAAGTGTTAACAAGGGTCGCGTATCATAACCCATAACAAAAGGCAATGGCAAATGACCCGCCGTCGGCAATAAGTCTGCAACGAAAACCAAAGTTTTGCCTTTGTATGAAATATGTGGTAACATTTGTTTATCGGTATGTCCATCGACAAAAAGAATCCCGAAATCCATTTCTTTTGCAGTGGCGAAATCAGAAGTGGGCTGCTCTACAAAACGAAGTTGACCACTTTCCTGCATGGGCATTATGTTTTCTTTTAAAAATGAAGCTCTCTCCCTCCGGTTAGGTTCTGTTGCCCATTTCCAATGGTCTTTATTGCTCCAGTAATTGGCATTTTTGAATGCAGGTTCATAACCCGTGCGGTCTTTGTTCCATTGAACCGCTCCACCACAATGATCAAAGTGGAGGTGGGTTAAAAAAACATCGGTAATATCATCACGATGGAAGCCTTGCTTTTTAAGGGAATGGTCTAAGTTGAAATCGCCCCAAGGATAATAGTACCCAAAGAACTTATCATCCTGTTTATTTCCCATCCCAGCGTCAATAAGTGTAAGCCGATTTCCGTTCTCCACAAGTAGGCAGCGGGCCGCGATATCTATCATATTGTTTTGATCTGCGGGATTGGTCCTAGACCATATCGATTTAGGAACTACGCCGAACATGGCACCACCATCTAGTTTAAAATTACCGGCTTCAATTGGAAATAATTGCATAATCTGAAGAATTAAGCGCAAATTAGCAAATGCCTATCACTCGCACTGCCAAGTCTAAATTAATTATACTATTTTTAACAATTCATTAGTATTCGGTGGAAATGAAAAATCCTTAATTTACCGAAACCCAATTTTTGATGGTAGAACTTGCCGGAATTATAATTTTAGGAATCTTAGCACAATGGGTGGCGTGGAAATTGAAAATCCCCGCCATTTTGCCATTAATACTTATTGGACTTTTGGTGGGTCCACTCTCCACATTTATGTCTTCTGACGGAAAACAATGGCTGCTGCCTATATGGAATGGCGAATACGGCCTTTTTCCAGGAGAAAATCTTTTTTACTTTGTGTCCCTCGCCGTTGGTATCATTCTTTTTGAAGGTGGATTAACCCTGAAACGGAATGAAATTTCAAAAGTGGGTGGCTCCATCGGGAGGTTAATCAGTATTGGGGCGATGATTACTTTTGTGGGTGCAGGAGTGGCAGGCCATTATATTTTTGGGTTAGACTGGCGGATTGCGTTTTTATTCTCTGCTTTAATCATAGTAACTGGTCCCACGGTTATTACTCCGATTTTAAGGAATATTCCCCTTAAAAAGGACGTGGCCGCGGTGTTGCGTTGGGAAGGTATTCTTATTGACCCTATTGGTGCCTTGGTAGCGGTTCTTGTTTTTGAGTTTATTAGTGTTGAAGGCGATTCAGGCTATACCAAACAAGCTTTACTCGATTTTGGAAAAATTGTGGTAATAGGGTTGGCTTTTGGTACGGCAGCGGGTTATGCCTTATATCTTTCTATTAAGAAAAAGCTTGTTCCGCATTATCTAGCCAATGTGGTTTCGCTATCTCTAGTGATGGCCATTTTTGTTTTGAGCGATCTTTTTGCACATGAATCGGGACTTCTGGCGGTGGTTGTAATGGGAATGTTTCTAGGAAATAGCGACTTGCCGAGTTTAAAGGAACTCCTTTATTTCAAAGAATCACTCAGTGTTCTTTTGGTTTCCATTCTTTTCATTCTTCTTGCGGCAAACATAAGTGTGGAAGACCTTTTGTTAGTATATAATTGGAAAACAGCAATTTTGCTCGCCATTATTATCTTTGTTCTTAGGCCTTTAACTGTTTTTGCCAGCACTATTGGTTCATCCTTAAAAGTAAATGAAAAGTTATTTATAAGTTGGGTGGGACCGCGTGGTATTGTGGCTGCGGGTATTTCATCTTTATTCGGATCCAAACTCGTTTCTAAGGGCGTAGTTGGAGCAGAATATATAACCCCGCTAGTTTTTGCTGTTGTCTTGGTAACCGTAATTATGAACGCCACAACAGCGAGGATCGTGGCAAGATGGATGGGCGTTTTCTTAACCAAATCGGAGGGAATACTAATGGTTGGAGCTTCAAAGGTTTCACGGTTGATAGCAACTTATTTGCAGAAAAATAACCGACACGTGGTTTTAGTAGATTCCAATAAACTAAACATAGACCGAGCGAAGGAATTAGGGCTCGAAGCCTTTGCCTCCGATATCTATTCCGATGACCTCGCAGATAATATAGAACTCAACGATGTAGGATATTTATTGGCCATGACAGGGAGCGATGAAATAAATAAACAAGCAATAAGCCGTTTTGGGAAGTACTTTGGAGAAAATGGCACCTTTAGATTGATGACTTCTGAAGAAATGCGACATCGCAATGATCTTGTAGCCAAGGAATTGTTTTCATTCACACACGATTATGCACGATTTACTGAAGTAGCGCAGGATTTTCCTTCCATTCAGGAGATTCCAATCAAAAACCACAATCAGTTTTTGAGGGTTTTGGGTATTATCGATGATAATGACGATGCCATCCCCTTGTTTTTAAAGCGCGCCAATGGATTTTTGGAATTGATAAACTCCCCTAGTGAATTGGAGATTGGTGAAGGATGTAATCTGGTTTATTTAGGAAAACCAATGGATTTTGAAGACGTTGTTAATGCTACTCGATCGATGAATGAAGGAAAGTCTGAAAAATAAATTTTCTCTCTTACCGTTTTAGAATAGACGTAGGACGGTAAGACTTAAGACATATGACCAAAGAGGTCAAAATAATCATTCATTTTATCGGGTCTGGTTTAAACGGGCTCTTTTGATTGAATTATTCAATTTTCTACGTTCGAACCAACATGAAGCCTCAGAAATATGGATTTAAAATTAAATAGCAACGCTCAATTAAACTAGCACCTTTTTATAAATACTGATACCGTCTCTCACCATTTTGATTAAAACCTTTCCAATGAAAAAAACTTCCCTGATACTCGGAGTGCTATTTAGCTTGTCGATTGTTTCTTGTAAAAAGGACGATGCTGTAACCTGCACCACTTGTTCCTCTGCAGAAACTTTGAGTTTTGAACTCTGTAAGGAAAGTGACGGCAATGCTTCGGTAAACGGTGAAAACACAGGGACTCCCTACAATATTTATTATTCCAATTTAGAAGATTCTGGAGTGGAATGCGGACAGTAAGCTTGCGGACAAAAGCTCTTTTTCTTAAATTTTAATTTGGATGTATGAATTATTCTTCATTTTTGCCAAATAACGTAAAAACATCAATAATAAAAGATTAGTATTTAGTGCCGCAGTAATGGGCTTGCTTATCACGACCTCTTGTAAAAAGGATGATGACGGAGGCGATCCCTTCCGCAAAACCTGTGAACTTGATTTATTGGGAACTTCTTTGATAGGTAACTACAGATGGTGATATTCAAACAACAAGTTTGGAGGGTATAACTTTTAACCAGTTCATAAGTACACTGGAACAAGCTGGAGCAACTTGTAGATAAGCCTGGGCCATACAAAGACAAAAAAGCCTCGAATTTTCAAGGCTTTTTTCATTTTAATTTATAAAGTTTTGAGTCTGGGTTATGCTTCAAAAATTCAGCATCCCTCATCAAGCATTCAACACCCGTCTAATCATTCAACTTCAACACCGCCATAAAGGCTTCTTGAGGAATCTCGACGTTTCCAATCTGACGCATTTTCTTTTTCCCTTTTTTCTGCTTTTCTAATAGTTTACGCTTTCGTGAAATATCACCTCCGTAACATTTGGCGGTAACGTCTTTTCGAAGTGCTTTCACGGTTTCACGGGCAATTACTTTTGCACCGATAGCCGCTTGTATGGGAATATCAAACTGTTGTCGCGGGATGAGCTGTCTCAGTTTTTCACAAATACGCTTTCCGATATCGTAGGCGTTGTCTGCGTGAAGTAGGGCAGAGAGGGCATCCACGATGTTTCCGTTGAGCAGTAAATCAACTTTTACCAGTTTGGAAGTTCGCATTCCGATAGGAGAATAATCAAAGGACGCATAGCCTTTTGAAATCGTTTTCAGCCTATCGTAAAAGTCGAAAACAATTTCCGCCAAAGGCATGTCAAATGTAAGTTCAACCCTTTCTGTGGTTAAATATGTTTGGTTGACAATTTCGCCCCGCTTTTCAATACACAACGACATTACCGGTCCTACATAATCGGATTTTGTAATGATTGTTGCTTTAATATAGGGTTCCTCTACCCGATTTAATTTGGAAGGATCGGGCAAATCGGAAGGGTTATTTACTAAAATAGGAGTTTCAGGATCTTTGTTGGTAAAAGCGCGATACGATACGTTGGGCACGGTGGTAATAACGGTCATATCGAATTCCCGTTCCAGACGTTCCTGAATGATTTCAAGGTGAAGCATTCCCAAGAATCCGCAACGGAAACCGAAACCTAGTGCCGCGGAACTTTCAGGAAGAAAAACGAGTGACGCATCGTTCAACTGCAATTTTTCCATTGAGTTTCGCAACTCTTCATAATCTTCGGTATCAACGGGATAAATTCCTGCAAAAACCATCGGCTTTACATCTTCAAAGCCCTCTATCATATTTTTTGTGGGGCTTTTGGAATCGGTAATGGTATCGCCCACCTTCACTTCCTTAGCCTCCTTAATTCCTGTGATGAGGTAACCCACATCGCCCGTTTTAATGACTTCTCTGGGGAATTGTTTCAGTCGTAACGTTCCCACTTCATCGGCAAAATAAGATTTGCCCGTTGCCATAAACTTGATTTGCTGTCCCTTGCGGATTTCGCCATTCAAGACGCGGAAATACGTTTCCACCCCGCGAAAAGGATTGTAAACCGAATCGAAAATCAACGCTTGCAATGACTCCTCTGGATTGCCTTTTGGCGGTGGAATTCGTTCAATAATGGCACTCAAAATTTCCTCGACCCCTTGTCCCGTTTTTCCGCTTGCCAGCAGGATGTCCTCAGGTTTACAGCCCAATAAATCGACGATATCGTCAGTAACTTCCTCTGGGTTTGCCGAAGGAAGGTCTATTTTGTTCATCACGGGAATGATTTCTAGGTCGTTTTCCAACGCCAGGTATAAATTTGAAATAGTCTGCGCTTGGATACTTTGGGCGGCATCCACAATCAGCAATGCCCCTTCGCAAGCGGCGATGGAGCGGGAGACTTCATACGAAAAATCTACGTGGCCGGGAGTATCAATCAGATTCAAGACATATTTTTCACCTTTATACTCATAATCCATCTGAATCGCGTGGCTTTTAATGGTGATGCCCCGTTCGCGTTCCAAATCCATGGTGTCCAGCAATTGTTCCTGTTTTTCACGACTGGTCACCGTTCCTGTGGCGTCTAAAAGTCGATCGGCTAGGGTACTTTTCCCGTGGTCTATGTGTGCAATGATGCAAAAATTTCGGATGTTCTTCATATAAATCCTTTCTCAGGGTTTCGTCTGCAAATATAGATTAATTGAGGGATTATTCGGCGTGGGAAGGTTCGAGAAAAAGAAATAGGTGAAAGTGCGGGTTTATGCCAAAACAACACCTTTGGAGCGGTTTCGATTAAGAACATATTTGCCAAAAATTGAACAAGGAATAGAAAGACCCTTTAAGAAAAAACAGGTAAAAGCCTGAGTAAAAATAGGCTTTTTCCTCTTGACTGGTATTTAGGTATTTAAGAAATTAGCGGTGTTATTAATTTAAAAAACAAATACTTATGTCAAACTTATCAGAAAACAGACTAAATGTAGTCTTAGATCAAGAAGTGATGGACACTGCTTTTAGCGCGCTGGATCGCGCAATTGACTCAATGCCTGCAGGGGTTTTGAACGACGACCAACGCCGGCGCTATACCGGCATGGAGGTAGACAACCTCGTGTTTGTACAAACCGTGCTCACCGTATTGGCGGCCAGTGGTGCAGACGTACTACCCGCAAGTTTTAGGCTGGATACTTTGCAGAACGACCACCAGTTGTTTACGCAACTAAAGACCTTGTCGGAACGCAATTTAGCTTTTCAGCGAAAAATGGAGGACTTGATGCGTATTGTTGCCCACGAAGCCTATACCTACTCCTTGGCCATCTACAAAATTTACGAGGCCGCCAGTGAAGCGGGTCTC
>JBLWTS010000094.1:0-11885 GCA_048270045.1 Aequorivita sp. | reverse complement strand
TGCCAGAAAACACCCCACATCGCTGGGATGTTATCCCATTTTATACTTTTAAATAAATCGGTAAAAGAGCCATTCTTTAAAAATTTGGTGCTGAAGCCCGCAAAGGGACCGAATAGCAGTTCGCGTTTTCCATCTACATAACGGGTGTCAAGATGAGGAACGCTCATTGGAGGTGCTCCCAAACCCGCTTTGCTGTAAACTTTAGCGTGATGCTGATCAATAATTTCTTGGTTTTTACAAATAAGCCATTCGCCACTAACCGGAAAACCACCATAACCATCCTTTTCCTCAATTTCCACTTTTTGAAGCAATGGCAGGGCCCCGCCCCCCGCTCCTATAAATACGTGATCGGCATCCACATATTCTACCTTATTAGTTTGGAGATTCTTCACTTTTACCATCCATTCAACTCCATCAGTTGGATCTACGTCCAATACTTCGTGGGCTGTATGGACTGGGGTATCAAATTCCTCTATTAATATTCTGAAAAACTCACGGGTCAATTGCCCGAAATTGACCTCTGTTCCCAAATCCATCCGGGTGGCTGCCATAACCTCATCGCTTTTTCTTTCATTCATGATCAACGGGAACCATTCTTGCAACGTTTTAAAATCATCAGCGTATTTCATCCCTTGGAACATTGGGTGTTTAGTCATTTTCTTATACCTCTTTTTTAGGAAAAGTACATCTTCTTCTCCCCTTACCCAGCTGTGATGAGGCACGGGGTGAATAAATGAGGTTTCCTTTAGGTACCCATTTTTCAAAAGGTAGGACCAAAATTGTTTAGATTTCTCGAATTGGGTACATATTTCAATGGCTTTAGACACATCGATGGAGCCATCTTCCATCTCGGGAGTATAATTCATTTCACAAAACGCGGAATGGCCTGTACCCGCATTGTTCCAAGCTGCGGAACTTTCCAAGGCAACATCGTCTAGGCGTTCAAGAATGAGTATTTTATGGTTTTTGTCAATCAGTTTTAGCATCAATGCCAAGGTGGCGCTCATGATCCCGCCACCTACACAAATTAAATCGTAATGATTTAGGATATTTCTTTTCTTCATCAATCTAATAATTTACTTCAAAATTAATCATTCACTTCAGTTTCAAGACTTAAAGAATTATTAATACTCTAATTAAAAATGGGCTTTTTTGAGGTTCTCATATAATTCATTTTAGCTTTGCTAAACTCTATAATTTGGTTATTTTTGCCGTTCGATTTTTGTGCTTCGGTGCTTCGATACGTTTTGAAAGAATAACCATTGGTTTGGAAAATGATTATTGGGAGGCTTTCAAAACACTCAGCAACCTTGGAAATATAGTTTGTTGTTTCTGGTTTCTGGTTGAATTATCTGAAAATTGATTATTTTGAGGCTTTCAAAACACTCAGCAACCGTAGATTCGTTAGTTGAAATTTAAAAAATTGAAATTTACAGCTTTGCTGTATTCGAAATGTATTGCTTAGATGCTTCGGCTTCGCTCAGCACAGGCAAGCTCAGTATAAACTGTGCTACTTGAAGTTTCCGAAATAAAATATCCAGTCGTGCTTAATTTAAAGACACGATAAAAAACATCATTCGGGATGTAGCACTTCGACTGCGCTCAGTGTAAACCGCGCTACTTGAAGTCACCGAAAACAAATTACCAGTCGTTCTTAATTTAAAGGAACGTAATTATAACATCAATCGGGATGTAGCACTTCGACTGCGCTCAGTGTAAACCGCGCTACTTGAAGTCACCAAAAACAAATTACCAGTCGTACTCATTTGATAGGTACGGAATAAAAACATCAATCGGGATGTAGCGCAGCCTGGTAGCGTACACGTCTGGGGGGCGTGGGGTCGCAAGTTCAAATCTTGTCATCCCGACAAAGTCAAATACCATTTGACACCAAAACCCTGTAAACTGTATTGGTTACAGGGGTTTTTAGCTTTTTACCCCATAGGAAAAATTCTCTAAATTTGGTCTAAAATCATCTAAAATGAGCCAAAATGTACCAAATATGGTTCCTCTTGGTACCAAAAATGGTTCCTCATTCGGATGGTGTTTTTTATCGCTAAACACCGATTTGACAGTCGTTTTCAAACATTTGTTTAATTAGAAAACGTATTAATTATGAGAAATTCAGGTTCCTTTTCTTTCAATTTTCAACCACGATTTGAAAATTCAACCAAAAACCAAACCCCTTTGTACATCAGAATTAATGCAAATGGGAAAAGAAATAGATTTAGTTTAAAAAGGACTTTCACTACCCGACTTTGGGATCAATCCAGAGAAAGACTTAAAGGCACCAGTAAAGAGGCTATTGTGCTTAATGCATTTTTGGATGATGTTACTATGGGATTGCACGATGCCTACCGAGAGTTAATTAGAGAGCGAAAGCAGATTACCGCCAATTCAATAATGGCACGTTACAGGGGTGAAGACCAATTGAGCAAAACCTTACTCCAGCTCAGCGAATATCATAAATTCACTATGAAATCCGTATTGAAGCCTGGAACATTAAAAAACTATTACACTACGGAAACCTATCTCCAAAAATTCCTCAAAATAGAAAGAAAAACAGACGACATTTATCTCGACGACCTCAACTATGCTTTTATTATTGATTTTGATAATTTCTTACGTCGAAATGTAGCGCAACTACAGTCCAGACCACTACATAATAATGGCGTTATGAAACACTTGGAGCGATTGAAAAAACTGCTCAATCTAGCTGTAAAGCTTGAGTGGGTACAGCGCGATCCTTTTGCTAAGTTCTCTTTAAAGTTCGAAAAGATAGAACGCCCTTTCCTTTCACAATTTGAAATTGACACCATTGTAAACGCAAACTTCGAAAGATCTAATTTGAACATGATCAGAGACATTTTTATTTTTTCCTGTTACACAGGTCTTTCATATATCGATGTCAAAACCTTGACAAAGGATCATATCGTCAAGGGAATTGATGGAAATAATTGGATCTTCACTAAGCGTGAAAAAACAAGCCAAACGGTAAAAATTCCCTTATTAGACAGAGCTGCGGATATCATTGAGAAATACCGGGATTTCCCTATGAAGGACAATCGGCTTCTTCCAGTTTACTCAAATCAGAAGGTGAACCAATATTTAAAAGAAATGGCAGCCGAGTTAAAAATCCAAAAGAAGTTTACCTTCCACTGCGCCCGCCACACTTTCGCAACCACAATAACCCTTAGCAATGGTGTACCCCTTGAAACAGTTTCTAAATTGTTGGGACATAGCAAGCTATCGACCACTCAAATTTATGCGAAAGTGTTAGAGAATAAAATAAGTGATGATATAGGGAACTTAAGGAATGTTTTAAAAGACCAACAACAGGAAAAAAATCTTAAAAGAATAAATAATTCCTGATATTCATTTTGAATTGGTTTGAAAAATTATCAAGGATAATTTTAAAACGAAATGAATTCGCCATGATAATTTTTTGACTGGTGATTTTCCGTGAACGCTTAATTATATGAACAAACACATTGATATTTCTAAAAGCTCTAAAAGTATCTTTGACTTAGTATAGTGGTAGAGAATCATACTTCAAATATTTCGAACAGCTCTTTTCTGACTATAATATGGTAAATAAAATAGGAACATAAAGTAAAAACAAACCCACTCTTTACAGAAAACCATAAGAGTGGGCTTAAAAAATGGGGAGAATACTCAAATATAATAATTATTACTAACAGATGGTCACCTAATTTATTTTTAGAATGATAAAAAAAATAAAGTCACTCTATCCTCACTTCACCGAATTTTTTTTGTAAAAATCACTATCCCTTGGATCAATTATAATTCAAGATTACATCCTCTTGCAGCATACTATTTACATCAATTGTTGGCAAAAGAAATTCATTAAAAGGTGTCCCTTCAGTTTTAGCATGTAAAACCCCTCTTGCAGAACCAATTGTCAAAACCGCAAAATGAACAGCAAGCCCTTTTGTAACTAAATAGGTATTATCAGCTTGTTTCATTACATTTTGAAAATCATTTTTTTCTATTTCGAATAATGCTTGTATTTCAAGAATTAAAAAAGGCTGATCTTTCTTTTTCTCAAAAGAAAAACGAGCATTACAAGTAACAATATGCCCCTCAATATCCAAACCAAACCCCAAACCAGTAATCAAGTTTGTTTCACCAGTTTTTTTAAAGGCCTTTTCAATTATTGCAAATGATCCAGTTCGAAGCCCCGTAAAAGAAAAACCCAATTTATTATATGCCATTTTTATCTAAATTTGATTCGCTGTATAGGTATAACAATCCATGTTTTCCATGTTGGTATTCAAAACAGGGTTTCGTTTATTTATTCTTTTTGAAGTCACATTTTCCTCGATGACCTTAAACTTGCGTTGATGTACAATTTGCATTGAATAATGGATAACTGGCATTTGAGCGCTATTACCTGACTTTATTTTTGGGGATGAAATCTCAACCTCTAAAGCCTCGGCTATTTTATCCAATGTTTCAAATGTGAGGTTGGCTTTTGCTCGTAATATTTTATTTACTTGTTGCGAACTAACATCCATCCTATTTGCTAAATCAACCTGCTTAATATTATGCAAATCCATATAATCCATTAACTCTAATGCGAATTCCTGCGCTCGTGTAATATTACGCCTGTTTGAACGATCTTTTTTAGCTCGCTCTTTCCACTGAGTAGCCGTTTTTGTAATTACTTTATTTAAGTTTTTATCCATTTTATAATTGTGTAGAATCTGTGATGTTCTCTTGTTTTATCCAAGCTTTCAAATAATTCATTTTGTCTAACTCCATTTTTAAAGCTTCAGTATCCATCTTATCAACTAACTTTATACCAGCACCTGTTATAATAATTGCATCATTTCCAACCCGAACTCCATATAACCTTAATAAAGAACCGTGATCATATGTATACATTTTTTTTCTTCCTGGGTCATCATATCTTTCAGGCTTTGAAAGCTCTACAAATGCGTCAAATAAAACTTCAAAGCAATTACCGTCCTGAGAATCTTCAGATATTTCATCCAAGGTATCGAACAAATCTCCTGCTTCTTGAAGAACTTTAGTTACTAAAAATGTTAGATTGTGGTTTTTAAATGCACCTTGTTTCCATCCAGATTTGGAAGATTTGATGAAATTCCGTACAAATAACGGATCTTGAAGCTGATCCTGTATTTTATCCAATTCTGTTTCATACTCCTTGGGTGTTTGATAAAAAGGACAATTATCAAAGTTTGCAAGATAAACACCTTGATATTGGTCGACAAATGTACGCAATATTTCCATAAAATCAACCTATAGGTTTATTTCTAGCGCAAAATTAACATATTTATAACCAACGGACTAATAATCAATTAATAATTATCAACATAAAACTTGCTGATTTGTTGGTTAGATAGATACTTACACCCTTGCATGCCGAAGGAATTAGTTTTGAAATTAGGGAGAATACTCAAATATAATAATTATTACTAAACAGAGTATCCAACTATTAATATAATAAAAATCAAAGATTCGGCAAAATATCTGGTGACTGCCATATCTTTGAATAATTTCGGTTTTAATATTTGAAAAATCGAATCAGTCAGTTAAATGACCTCAGCACCAATTGGGATTGTAGCTTAGTCACTTTATTGATCAACTTAATGACCAAGCTAATGACCAAGCTAAACCCAATGATAATGGCATACCAGAAGATATAAGAATACAAATATCCCAACTTAGTGACCCAGCTAATGACCAAGCTCTTGCTGTAGTTAATACGGCGGTTCACGATAAAGTAATTGCAATACTTAAAACTGCACAACAGCCTATTAAAAGGGTGCAGTTAATGGAGAAGATAGGTCTCTCAAAGCATAGTACCAATAGAGCAAAATATTTAGACCCGTAATTAAAACTAGGATGGATAACAATGACCATCCCACAACACCCCTACCCGTCAATACCAACAATACATAATAACCCCAAAAGGGCAAATATTGCTTGAGGTTGTTGGTAAGGAGTAGTAATCTTTATTTTAATATAATCTAGAAACAATTTGAAGATAATGGATGATAGTTTAATATTCCCTATATCATTAGGAAATCCCTGTTTGCGAAAGAAGGAATTCCTCACAACAGCACCTAACCATCTAATCCCCCTTCTTATGCTTATGCGGCTTTAGCGATGGAGTATTCCCCTGTGTACTTTTATTATCCCGTTGTCTTCTGTCTGGTTTACCTGTTGATTCAGCAATTTTCTTTGGTCCTGGTTTAATTCCCATGATTTTTATTTTTTAGGGTTCTACAACCCTAAATTTACAGAATTCAATTCAACTCCAGATAAAATGAAAAAGGATTTATCCACATTATAATAACAATTTGAACCATTTTCAATGAAACAACCACCCCCGCCTATCCATCTCTCAAACTCCTAATTAAAACCTCCAGACGCAATTTACTTAATCCTCCCAACTACCTCCCCTCTGGGGAGGTCAGAACTGCCTTTTCCGGCAGTTCTGGGTGGGGACAGTTCTGGGTTGGACAAAATGTGACACAGCTTGAATCGAATTGCCTGGCACTATGAAACCGAAATCACTGTCACAAATCGAACCGAATTATCCACCAATTTATAAACGTTTAAACCTACCTAAATTTTGAATGATTTTATAACTCTTTCTTAACTAATGTTTCGTGTCATCTTATTCATTTTGAGGTAAGCTAGAAAATGATAAAGCCTAAAACGTCTAAACATCGTTGATTTCTTGAATGACTTTACATGAATCCTTACAGGATAAAATACCTTAAACCTACACTAATAAGTTGATTTTATGGATTAAAATGGCAATATCTGCTGGGTAAACTCCTTGAATATTTCACTCGCTAATGCTTTATCAAACGCCTGTGCTGTCACTAAATCACCAAGTTTCGATTTTAACAATTGACCAAATGACCTTTTACTTAAGTGTGGAATGTCATTGCGGAGCTCGTCAAATTCGTCAAAAATAATTTGTTGACCAAAACCTAATTCTTCAATTTTGAAGAGAACCTGTTTTATGAGTTCTTTTAGTTCCTCGTCGGAACTACTAATTTTAGAATAGTCCGTTAACTTAACCTTTCTTGCCTGTTCAATGGCATACTTTCCTTCCAGTTTTAGCTTGGCGTTAACTTCTCGACCGTTCATCGAATCAATTAAACCTCGATTTTCGAGCATCCTTCTATAGTCCCAATCTTCGCCACGACCATTCAATTTTACACCATTACCTTCAAGAATCCAGTTGATGGAGTGGTATTTTCCATCTTTATTAAGGTCGTAAAGTTTTGAGAGGATAAGTTCGAGTATTCCTTCAGTGTCGAGATTTTGACGCTCATTCAAATCAATTTCATCAGGTCTTACAATAGCATCTGAAATGAATAACATTGTCAAGTAGTAGTCAAGCGAATTAATCTCTTCTTTTAACGCTTGTATTTCATTTTTAACTTTTTGGTCAATACCTAAATTAAAGCCAGTGTTGAATCCTTTTTGGGTTTTAAATTCATTTGCGAAATTTCTGTTTTCTGGTTCAAATGAATTAAGGACATAGCTGACTACAGTATTTTCCCAAGATTGTTTATCCTCCTTAAAATTATTGAATTCATCTTCTGTTCGAGAAGATATATATTTTTCGACCAGAGCATTACCTTTGGACATGAAACCTTCAACTTCACGTTTAAAATCCTCCCAATTTACCTTTAAAACCATAGAATAATATTTGCTCGTAAAGTTATGGTAAAGGGGATAGCGATTGTTAAAATCTTGATTGAAGATGTCAACAGTTCGTAAACAATTAGCTGAAAATTCACAGCATCATCCAAGGCGTTATCGGCGTCTCGGCTGATGAAGTTTGTAATTACTTTAAATTAGTTTAAGCTTTAGATAAATGACAATCTTTTAGAGCTTTCCCACTCTTGCATGGACAAGGGTCATCGGGGGACATAAACATTTCCTTTACAACAAAATCTGCTTCCCCTTCAAATTTACCTTCTGGGCCAGTTTCCGCTATTTTAAGGATTTCTTCGAATTCAGCCTCCTTTCTTTTTAATTCATCCGCAGAAGGTTTAAGTCTCCTAGTAAGTTCCCTGTCAAAAACTTTATCCCATATACGGTATGTCTCTGAATCTTTGACTGGCGGCTCATCAAATACTTTTCCTTCCTCATTTACTGCTTTGAATTTTTGAAAATCCTCTTTCAGTTCTTGTAATGTGACAAATAATGTATTAACTGGCTTTACTGAAAAAAATAGATTCTTTAGAAACTTATCATTAGTGCTAAATACCCTTGCAAAAGGTGCATAAAACAAATATTCTAAGTCCAAGAGGTTAGTCAATCTTTCGCCACATAAGGAATTATTTATCCCGATAAAGTAGAGGCAGACGACCTCATAACAATACATAGCATAACTTGCTAAACTTTGTAAATTTGGATGAGGTTCATTTTTCCATCGAGCTTGAATATTATCTCGTAAATTGGAATTTACTTTAAAGTAATCCATTACAAGGTTCAATGTATCTTCAGGCTCAAGTTCAACATATAGCCGCTCTTGTAATCTTTCTTTTAAAACTTGAAATTTTTCGTCATTAGAAGCTTTGTGGTCTTTTATTTTGATGTCTTTGAGGTGGTTAAACTTTGCTTTGAATCCATCAACTATATTTTCATCGTTGGATTCTCTACGCCAAATTTCAGAAATGATTTCGTCCAATGTATTAAACTCACCTCTTTTCCAACGTTTTATAGATAATTCTTCTGGCGTTTCAACAAATGTGAGTCCTTTTTTGGTTGGTGTATTTATAGATTTTTTAGCGCTTAAAAAAGGTCTGTTATCGGCATTCGTAAATTCGCCTGTTAGGGATTTTTCAACCAGCACCTTAAAATCTATATTCACATAAGCATTGTATGGAAACATTTTTTTAGCGAGGTCTGTAACCTGGTTTTTGGGAGTTTTCTTTCCTTCTTTTTCCTCTTTCGAGAGGTCGCCCAAGATTTCTGAAACTAATAAAGGTGTGATATTAACTATGTAAAATTTATGAAGTTCAATAATTTCTTCATAATTAAGACCTTGAAAAGTTGATTTATCTAAGACTATTGGTATTGACATGATTTTATTTTAAACCGAGAGATTCCACACATAGATTCATCGAAAGTCAACACTACATTTCTTGAATTCTTAGAATTGTATTTTCAATCATTGCTCTGTCAGATGTTGTAAATATAATTTTTAAATACCTAATTGATATTTGTCTACGGTGAACTTCCCCGGAAATTTAATGATTTAAAAGTAGAGTAATTATCGTAATTTAAAAAAGAATTATAGGCTGGATAACCTATCTTTTAAAAGAATACAATAGTTAGCCCAATTTCAGGTACTACAAAAAGGTAAAGTGGTCTTTTAAAAATTAAGGGGGTAATGTTAATGTTAGGGTTGCTTTTGTTCGCAGCAGAGTTTTCAATCAATTATTAAATTGTAAAGACCGTCTATTGCAATTATTCTATTTCGATAGTTCAATATAAATAATCTTTTAAAATTTGATTCACGACTTAATGCGGCTTCCCTTAAAAATTTCCTTTTTAATTTTTCTTTTATAACTTGTTCGTCAGTATTCACAGTAATAAAGATACCATATTGAAAGTTCAAGGCATTTATATAGTGATTTAACTTTAATATGTCTTTAGCAAGTTTGTCGTCACTAATATTTCTTTCCTTAATCTCAATTACCAGTTTTTGATTTTGCTCTAAACTATCTCTTTGCCCTTTATGGAAGACTAAGTCAGGCGCGAAATTTAGTTGGTGTGTATCGATTCCTGTTCCACAGTCATCAGCTCTTTGAAATATTTGTTTACCTATTTCGCCGTTAAATTGTATATTTGAATACTCTTCATTTTTTATAGTCAAAACTCTAAATTGATGATATAATTCATAAGCAAAAACACGTTTAGACTTTTGAACAGTAATATGTTTCGCTTCCCAGTTGCAATATTTCTGATCTACTAGACTTACGGCTCTTCCTAAGTCATTCAAATAAATTAAAGGAAATGGAGTTTGCTCGTTTCGAAAAATTCTTGTTAAATTCATTAAGTTTTATTTTTAGTTTGCAGTTAAGTTTCTGGCCCATATGTTTGGATATTTTGTGAAAATGCAACTACTTTTGGAAAGCCAGAATTGCTTATAGCTTTCAGTTTTGCAACGCTACAGTAATTAAAAAATTATGGGTGGTGCAATGGTTACCCTTGATATATTACGTTTTTGTGATATTCTTTATTCGGTTTTATTAACATTCTTATAAATATCATTGTTAAACCAAAAATAAACTCGACTTCGTGATCGCTCTTAATGTCAATATTGTGTTTTACGTTTTCATTTTGATATTTATTGAAATATTCAATTGTTTTTACAAACGTGTTCCGAATTTCGACTCCTATTCCAAGTTGTTCTTGGTAGGCTCCAATTCCTCCGAGTTGCATTTCTAAACTTTTATCGTTTTTTAGAATGTTTTTAATCAATAACTCCAATGATAATCTCAGATTATCTAAGCAATCTCTGTGATCTTCTCCTTTTTCGAATAGATCCGCAGCTCTTTTAAATCTATCTTTTACTTTGGGAAAGCTGTCGATCCAATAGAAAGTTTCGGATAATAGGTCTTGTGGCAAGTTGTAACTTGGGGAATATGTTCTAAGTGATTCGAAATTTTGATATTGTTCGGAATCGTCAAATACGTAGGGAGAATAGGTGTATTTTTGTGCTAATTGAATTTTTTCAAGTTGAGAATCTTTCCATTTTTCGTAAATTATTCTATTCTCTGAGTTTATTTTTCTGATTCCGTCTTCTTCATAATCATAAATGGCTTTGTTAATATTGTGTATTAGCAGCTCTGAAAATAATTTTGTTCGAAAGAAAAATATTTCGGAGGAAAGACGCGCGGAGATTGTTGCTAACTGAATTTCTAATTGAGTAAATTTCGCAGATTGAACAAGATCTTTTATTGAAATGTTGTACCGAATGCAAAATTCATCAATTTTCTCGAGAGATTTGAAATAGTCAGAATTTGCTTCGAGAATATAGTTTTTTATGGTTTCATCGGAAAGAGTTATTGTTATCTCATCTGTTCTTGGATCATCAATGAGAAACTTCCAAATCTTAGCAAGCCACTCAGTACAATGAAAATTAGCGGCGAATGCAATTTCTCCAAGTGTATAATCAACAACGTTTAAATAGTATTGACCTTGAAAAAGTTTTGTTTCCAAATCAGTTCTGTTTTCATCTATTTTATGAATAAAATTTTCTTTAATAGTTATTGGGGCGACAGATGCACTGACAGGAATTAGAGAGATACCTTTGAGTGTGCAAATGATTTCATCTGAAGCTGAGATTGTCGTCTCATTATAGAGGGCTTTAAATTTTATTGATTGTTCATTCAGTAAAAATCTTGAATCTTCTTGCATTTAATTCTATGGATGTGGCATAGCATTTTTATATCGTATCTCAAATTGCATATAACGCCCTTGTGCCTATTTATTTTTAATTTCAAATATAAGGTAATGCACGATAATTACATTACGGAAAACCGTTAGTACTGGTATTTTATTAGGCTAATCCTCACATAAAGCTGTGACACCAAAGTGGAGTAAACAAAATAAACGATTCTTTCTCTTAATAAATCGTAAGAATCGAATAGACAATTCATTATATTTGAATATTCTCCCCCATATAAAACTATATCCAATGAAAAAAAGTACAGCAATTTTTAGTATCCACCCCACCAACCCCATATTGATTTCCATTCATTCTTGCCATAGGTTTGCCCAAAACTAATATTTAAAATGAGCACACAAGAAAAAATGTTCGCACTGGTGGAGGAATACCGGCAAAGCGGACTGACGGC
>JBLWTS010000093.1:0-12135 GCA_048270045.1 Aequorivita sp. | reverse complement strand
AAAGATTAAAAATTAATAAGTCAGAAGATCATCCTTGGCTGTCAACTTCCGAAATAGAAATGCTCCAAATTATTTCAGATTACAAAATAAAACTGGATTAGAATTTTTAACTCTCGTTATTATCTTTCAGTTCACTAAAATAAATCTTCGCTTCTTTAATAACTCTTGGAGCAAGAATAATGGTTGCCGTCATTGTGGGAATTGCCATCAATGCAAAAAAAGTATCAATAAGGTTAATCATCATACTCAGGGAAGTAGTGGCTCCGACTAGAATACTGGCAATATAAAAATAATTGTAGATTCCTTTGTGCTTTGCTCCAAAAAGGAAAGACAGGCACTTGGTTCCATAATAGGAATAGGAAAAAAGTGAGGAAATACTGAAAACCGCAATGCAAACCATCAACCCATATTTACCATAAACTGGAATACTTTGATCAAACGCAGTGGCGGTTAAACTAACCCCATTTGCGTCACTGCTTTGCCATACTCCTGTTACCAAAATAGCCAAAGCAGTTAAAGTGCAAATTATTAACGTATCAATCGCCGGCCCAAGCATAGCAACTAATCCTTCGCGTACGGGCTCATTAGTTTTGGCAGCGCCATGAGCCATCGGTGCTGTTCCAATTCCTGCTTCGTTCGAAAAGGCTCCTCTTCTAATGCCTAAAAGAATGATTCCTCCTACTACCCCACCCAAAAAGGTATCTCCTTTGAAGAAATTAGCCGAAAAAGCATCGGTAAATATCAATCCCAAATATTCAGGAACTACTTGATAATGACCAATTAAAATTATCATAACTAATACAAAGTATAGAATTGTCATTGCTGGCACCAATTTAGAAGCGGTTTTACTTATTCTGGAAAGTCCGCCTATAATAACAAAAGCGGTAAGTGTAGCCAAAACCAAACCTATTACTAAATCGCTGCCAAAGCCTGTATGAAGACCTGCCGGTTTTAGGAGTATATCATTTATGGCCTGTGTGAGTTGGTTTACGTTGAATACTGGCAAAGCTCCAACTAATCCTGCAACACTAAAAACAATCGCTAAAGGCATCCATTTCTTACCCAAACCTTCAACAATAAAGTACATAGGTCCTCCTTGAATATCACCATTACTGTCCTTTCCTCGGTAAAGAATTGCAAGCGTTGCAGTAAAAAATTTTGTTGACATTCCAATTACGGCACTTACCCACATCCAAAAAACAGCACCAGGACCACCAATGGCAATTGCCACCGCAACTCCTGCAATATTACCCATACCTACCGTGGCTGATAAAGCAGTACTCAATGCTTGAAAATGGGTTATTTCACCAATTTCTCCCTCATGGTCATATTTCCCTCTTAGGAGTGCTAAGGCGTGTCCGAGGTATAAAAATGGTAAAAACCGAATCCGAATAATAAGATAAAGTCCACCGCCGATTAAAATAATCAATAAAGGCAGTCCCCAAGCCACGGATGCCATTTTGGAAAGTAAAGAGTCAATTTTATCCAAGTTTGGTATTTATAAAATTTCAACTAAAGTAGAACTAAAATTTTTAAAATAAGCTGGAAAATTGTTTCTTGCAGTCGCCAAATGAAGAAACAACTAACCATCCTCCTTCTTTTTGTCTCATTTTCTTCCTTCGCCCAGTCGGAGTCCGATTGGAAAAGCGGTACATTAATCTTTACCCCTGAATTTTTTTTAGGAAAAACTATGGAGGCCAATGAAGGGTTTCCCGATAGGGGAATTCAAAAACAGCTTATTCTCAATTTTGGTCGCGATCACAAATACAATCCGCAGCAATGGGCTCGGCTATTGAAAGGACCAAAGACGGGTCTTTCGGTCGGGATAACGGATTTTGGTAATTTGGACAGCCTCGGCGTAGCATTCACCGCCATGCCTTTTATTGAGTTTAAAGCCTTCGGAAGTGAAAGGTTTAAAGTTTTGACTGGACTGGGTGGTTCCTATTTCACAAAAAAATTTGATGCCATAAACAATCCCAACAATCGAGCGGTAACAACTGATATTACCTGGGCGTTTAGATTATATTTTTACTATCAATTTTTATCCACTGAAAACATTGACTGGCGCATTGGGTTGGGGTATTCACATCATTCCAATGGACATACTCGTTTGCTTAACCAAGGATACAATTCGTTCTTAATTGGGCTTTCAACAGATATTAAAAACCCATTAAATCATTCAAAAAACGTTTCAGACGAAACGACTCCTGAATATAAAAAATCAGTTTACAATTATTTTTCATTTCGTGGTGGATTGGGTCAAAATGTTTTGGCTCTCGCATTTAATGACAAGAAAAATGTTTACACAGTAGCCGGAGAATATGGTCGAGTTTACAATAATACCTACAAAATTGGCATCGGATTCTTTTATCGGTTCTATCAGAATTATTACGATTATATAGTTGGCAACGAATCCTTAGTTCAGGACGGAAGGGAGTTTGATTACTTTAAAAATAATCCTTGGTATTATTCTACAAATCTGGGCGTGAGCCTTCACGGCGAGATATTCCTAAATCATCTAGGTATTGACTTGCAAGTGGGTTATAATTTTTACAAACCCGCCTACAAGCTGGATTGGCGTATAAATGAAGGTTGGGATAACACTCCTCGAGAAATTCCTGAGTGGTGGATTTTAGGAGAATTAAATGGAGCTTACAAGATGAAACATCGTATATCCACAAGATTAGGGCTTAAGTATTACTTGATTGGAATGGAAAAAGCACCGAAGAACAATATATATATAGGTGCAAGCCTAAATTCGAACCTTAGTCAAGCTGATTTTACAGAACTCAGCTTGGGGTATGTGCACAGTTTTGGTTTTAAAGAAAGAAAGTGAGAATTTATTTGTTCTTAGAAAGGTATTCTAATACATTCTTTTCAATTCGTTCGTGAATATCGGATACATCGGCTTTTACGAATTTCTCACCGATGATGTTTTCGTACAATTCGATATATCTTTCTGAGACGGTTTTGACGTATTCATCAGTCATAATTGGAACTTGTTGTCCTTCCAAACCTTGAAAACCATTCTCAATCAACCATTGGCGCACAAACTCTTTGGAAAGTTGTTTCTGGGGTTGATTATTCCGCTGTCGATCTTCATATCCTTCCGCATAAAAATAGCGCGAAGAATCTGGGGTGTGAATTTCATCGATTAGAACGATTTTCCCTTCTTTGGTTTTTCCAAATTCATATTTTGTATCGACCAAAATAAGACCTCTCTTTGTCGCAATTTCGCTTCCTCGCTGAAATAACTTACGAGTATAATCTTCTAGTTGAAGATAATCTTCCTCAGAGACGATTCCTTTTTTTATAATATCTTCTCGTGAAATATCTTCATCGTGATCGCCCATTTCGGCCTTGGTAGCGGGCGTTATAATAGGTTTTGGAAACTTGTCATTTTCCTTCATTCCTTTGGGCATGGTAATTCCGCAAAGCACTCGTTTTCCCAATTTATATTCTCGAGCTGCGTGACCGCTCATATACCCACGGATTACCATTTCCACTTTGAAGGGCTCGCAGGCCTCTCCTATTGCTACATTGGGATCGGGAATTGCAACCAACCAATTTGGAACTAAATCTTCTGTGTCATGCATCATTTTAGTTGCTATCTGATTCAGAATCTGACCCTTGTATGGAATTCCCTTTGGCATAACCACATCAAAAGCACTCAATCTATCTGTGGCCACCATTAAAAGTTGGTTGTTCTCCAAAGTATATACTTCACGCACTTTTCCGTGATAAACACTTTTCTGTCCAGGGAAATCGAAGTTTGTTGATATTATGGTATTACTCATTTTGATTTAAGATTTGCGATTTTGGATTTACGCTTGTGGAAAGTGGTTAATTCAAGTTTTTTAATCATTTCAATAGCATACTCATGGGTAAACTATTTCTTTTGCTGAACACTTCATCTAATCCACATTTTCGATTCTTCTATACGCAGCAATAACTTCTTTTACTAATCTATGACGGATTACATCTTTGTCGTCCAAATAAATCATTCCAACGCCATTCACGTCCTTTAAAACCAAAAGAGCTTCTTTTAGTCCAGAAATCACTCGACGTGGAAGGTCAATTTGACCGGGATCTCCGGTAATCATGAATTTGGCGTTTTTCCCCATTCGGGTCAAAAACATTTTCATTTGGGCGTGTGTTGTATTTTGTGCTTCATCCAAGATTACAAAAGCATTATCCAAAGTACGGCCACGCATAAAGGCTAAGGGCGCAATCTGTATTACCCCAGTTTCGATGTGTGACGCCAATTTTTCCGCGGGAATCATATCTCGCAAGGCATCGTAAAGAGGTTGCATATAAGGATCTAGCTTTTCTTTGAGGTCGCCGGGAAGAAATCCTAAGTTCTCACCTGCTTCCACTGCTGGTCTGGTCAATATAATTCGCTTAACCTCTTTATCTTTTAAAGCTTTTACAGCAAGTGCAACACCAGTATATGTTTTTCCTGTTCCTGCTGGTCCAACGGCAAAAACCATGTCATTTTTGCCCATAAGAGCCACCAATTTCCGCTGGTTTGCGGTTAATGGTTTTACAGGCTTCCCGCTTACTCCATGCACAATTACTTCCCCACTTCCGGCTGGAGTTTCGTATTCCTCTCTGTTTCGACTCAATAACACTCGCTCGATAACATTTTCATCAATTTTATTGTATTTTGAATATTGCTCTAAAAGCATGGTCATGCGTCGGTCAAATTCTTCCAGAATGTCTTCATCGCCATATGCCTTGATCTTATTGCCACGAGCCACAATTTTTAATTTTGGAAAATATTTTTTTAGTAATTCAATATTGGCATTTTCCAGTCCGAAAAATTCTCTGGGCCCAATGTCTGTAAGTTCGATTATAAGTTCGTTCAAAAGTGCTTTTATTTAGATGTTAGAAATGAAATATATAGGTGCTGAACGCTGAGATAACTGACAAAAACCAAGCAAAATTCATTAAAAGTACTTCTATAAGCGTCATCTCACCACGTTCCAGCTAATATTTTTATATTCCACAAAAATAGTTTTGTCACTAACAAAAGTAACCTATTTTTGTGGTACTTGATTTAAGAAAATATCAACAATCCCTTTATGGCTATAATCACACTTACGACGGACTTCGGAGAAAAAGATCACTTTGTTGGTGCGGTCAAGGGAGCTATTTACAGCGAATTGGAAGATGCCAAGATTGTTGATATCTCGCATTCTATATCTCCCTTCCATCTTCACGAAGCAGCCTACATTATCCAAAATGCCTACAAGAGCTTTCCAAAAGGCACCATCCATATTATCGGAGTCGATTCTGAATTAAATCCTGAAAACAAGCATATTGCGGTATTTATGGATGATCACTATTTTGTTTGTGCCGACAATGGCATTATTTCAATGCTCGTTGCGGAAATACGCCCAGAAAAAATAGTAGAAATCAACATCCACGATCGAATAATTAGCAATTTTCCAGTGTTGGATGTTTTCGTTAAAGTGGCTGGCCATATTGCACGCGGAGGAACATTGGAAGTTATAGGGAAGGCAATTTCTGAAATTAAGGAAATGACAGGAATACGTCCTGTGGTTAATAAAAATGAAGGACAAATTATCGGAAACGTTATTTATATTGATAATTACGGAAATGCTGTCAGCAATATAAATAAAAAACTATTTGATAAGGTCGGACGTGGCCGGGATTTCGTAATAGGCGCAAGAACTACTAAAATCACTAAAATACACACCAATTACAGCGATGCTATTAATTTTGACTTACCTCCTGAAAA
Source organism: Aequorivita sp. (assembly GCA_048270045.1). Taxonomy (GTDB): domain Bacteria; phylum Bacteroidota; class Bacteroidia; order Flavobacteriales; family Flavobacteriaceae; genus Aequorivita. The sequence continues at coordinate 6,371 of JBLWTS010000093.1, read as the reverse complement.
ACGGGAGGAAGGCGGGAAAAAGCTCGCTTTATGGAATTCATCAGGTTACTTGGAGTTGGCTATTTACAAAAGCAATCCCACCTCCGTGGGCGGCGCTTCTAGTCTTTTTGGATTGAGTTTTCGCGATTCGGTTACTATTAATTTTGAAATGAAATCTGTGCTTGAACATTGAATAAAATTTGTCTCATTCAACAATATCAACTCAATTGAGAATCTAGCATTATGTCTCAAGAATCAAGAAAATAAACTTCGATCCCTCAATAAGCTTAGTATAAGAAGGCTCAGCAACCCTAATTTTTAATATAATGTTTACTCGCATAGTGAAAATGGAATTTAGGGAGGAAGAAATAGCTTCCTTTCTAGTGAATTTTGAAGAGGTAAAGGAAAAAATATCCAATTTTCCAGGTTGTTGCTTCTTAGAACTCTATCGGGATAAAAACAATGCAACAATCTTTTTTACCTACAGCCGTTGGAGAGATGTGTCGGATTTGGAAAACTATCGAAACAGCCCTCTCTTTAAAGAGGTTTGGAGCAAAACGAAACCCATGTTTAGCAAAAGAGCAGAGGCTTGGAGTGTTGATACGTTGGTAAGTATTCCGTAGGGGTTATGAGTTATGAGTTATGAGTTATGAGTTATGAGTTATGAGTTATGAAAAATTAAAAAATCTTGGCGACTTTGCGCCTTTGTAAGAAATTCAATGTTTACAATAATAAAACGCGAAATAAATTCCTTTTTCTCCAATACCGTTGGGTATTTGGTAATTGCCGTGTTTTTGGTAATAAACGGATTGTTTCTTTGGATCTTCAACGGAAATTTCAACATTTTTGATTCCGGTTTCGCTAACCTTTCCCCCTATTTTGAACTTGCACCCTGGGTATTGCTCTTTCTGATTCCTGCCGTGTGTATGCGGGCTTTCAGCGATGAAATGAAAATGGGAACTATGGAGTTATTGCTAACTAAACCAATTTCTTTGAAGGAAATTGTTTTTGGAAAATATTTCGGAGCCGTTATTCTAATCATAATTGCTATTATTCCCACAATTTTGTACGTGGTTACTATATCAGAATTAAGCAATCCTGTTGGCAATTGGGATGTTGGTAGCACATTGGGCTCCTATATTGGATTGTTGTTTCTCGTAATGGCTTACACCGCTGTAGGGATATTTTCTTCTGCGCTTTCACAAAACCAGATTGTGGCATTTATGGTAGCGGTATTTCTATGTTTTGCACTTTATTACGGTTTTGAAGGTTTTGCCTCTTCCTCTTTCGATATTTCTCACTTAGGAATGAAAGCTCACTTTGACAGCGTGGCACGGGGTGTTTTGGATACACGGGATTTGATTTACTTTTTAACTGTTACCATCTTCTTTTTAGCATTAACGGTTTTTAAATTGAGGAAACGATAATGACAGCTTCAATTAAAAAAAATATAGGTTCTTTATTGATTTTGATAGGAGGGCTATTGCTTTTGAATTTTATAGGAAACATTTTCTATAAGCGTTTTGATCTTACTCAAGATAAACGTTTCACACTTTCCGCAGAAGCAAAGGAAATTGTCGATCATGTAGATTCACCAATTGTCATTGATGTTTTTCTGAAGGGTGAATTCCCTCCTGAGTTCAGAAGATTGCAAAGTGAAACCGAACAGCTTCTGGACGAATTCGCTTCTTATAACTCGAATATAAAATTTGATTTTGTTAATCCATTGGAGAAGGATTCGGAAAGATTTCAACAACAATTTGAAAAATATGGACTTATACCTGCTCAGGTTTCAGTCGTTGAAAGTGGGAAACAAAGCACCGAATTGGTTTACCCATGGGCTCTTGCACATCACAATGGCAAAACGGTAAAAATTCCTTTGTTGAAAACCCAATTGGGCGCCACTTCCGAAGAAAGAGTGAACAGTTCGCTTCAAAATCTTCAATATGCTTTTGCCGATGGCTTTAAAAAACTGGCTACAGAAAAATCTAAAAAAGTCGCTGTTCTCAAGGGTAATGATGAATATGACGATCGTTATATCGCCGATTTTTTCTCAACCTTGCGGGAATATTATTTTATCGCACCATTTACTTTGGATTCTGTTGCTTCCAGACCTAGTGAGACTCTAAAGGCTTTAGATGATTTTGATCTTATAGTGGTTGCACAACCCACAAAGCCCTTTAGTGACGAGGAAAAGTATGTGCTGGATCAATATATTATGAACGGTGGTAAATCAGTTTGGCTAATGGATGCTACCCAAATTCAAGTAGATCCTATTTCAGAAAGACCTTTCGTTTTTGGTAAGGATTTGAATCTAACGGACTTTTTCTTTAATTACGGTATCCGAATCAATCCCAACTTGGTTAAGGATGTATATTCTGCTCCCATTCTTTTGGCGAGTGGCGAGGAACGGGAATCGCAATACAATAAATATCCGTGGTTTCTCAGCCCGTTGAGCAGCAGTAACAATAACCATCCCATTGTCTCAAACATTGAAGCGGTTAAGTTTGATTATGCAAGTTCGTTGGATACACTTCCGAACAATATCAAAAAAACAGTGCTTCTCTCTACTTCTCCTATTACGAAAATAGTGGGTCTTCCGTTTGAAATTGATTTTGACACTGAGATTCCAAGGAACCTTCAAGTGGTCAACGAGGGACCAGATCCGAATGAATTTAATGCAGGAGAAATTCCATTGGCTGTTCTCTTAGAAGGAGATTTCGTTTCTGTTTACAAAAATCGAGTGAAGCCGATAAAATTGCAAGGAGGTCTCAAGAATATCGACAATGGCAAGCCTTCAAAAATGGTGGTAATTAGTGATGGCGACGTTATTAAAAACCAAATGCAAGGGAACCGTCCGTTGGAATTAGGCTTCGACAAAGGAACCAATTCTTTCTATGGAAATAAGGAGTTTCTGCTTAATACGGTCAATTATCTATTGGACGACAGCGGACTTATAAACATTAGAACCCGTCAAATTGCAGTACCTTTTTTAGATATTCAAAAAATGAATGAACAACGTACCAAGTGGCAAATACTCAATCTATTGTTGCCGTTAGGATTACTGTCACTTTTTGGCTTCGCTTTTACTTTATATCGCAAGCGGAAATATACTCGGCAAATGTTAATAAGTTTGTTTTAACGCAAACTTCATTTGAAATATATTTGTGGTTAGACAGGCTCGCCAACCTTATATTTGCTCATAAATTAAATATAACATACAGACATCTGTTGAGAATTATTTCATAAAATATATATATAATGAAATTCATAGTATCAAGTTCCTATTTATTAAAACACCTTCAAGTTCTGGGAGGAATCCTAAACAACAGCAATACACTCCCCATTTTGGATAATTTCCTTTTTAACTTGGATGGCAACAACCTCAGTGTTTCAGCATCGGATTTGGAAACCACTATTTCCTCTAAACTGGAAGTTGAAAGCACCGAAAAAGGGAAAGTTTGCCTTCCCGCAAGACTGCTATTAGAAACTTTAAAAACCTTTCCAGAGCAACCTCTTACTTTCACGGTTGAAGAAAACAGCACTATCGAAATAAGCTCGAATCACGGAAAATATGCTTTGGCTTACGCAAATGCTGAGGAGTTTCCAAATGTAGTCGAATTGAAAGACCCCTCCTCTACTGTAATACAAGGTGATGTGTTAGCAACGGCTATAAGCAAAACTATTTTCGCATCAGGGAATGACGATTTACGCCCGGTAATGAGCGGCGTATTTTTCCAGTTTTCAACAGAAAGCTTGATTTTCGTCGCCACCGATGCTCATAAACTGGTAAAATATACAAGGGATGACCTCAGTGCATCCCAAACGGCGGAATTCATTATGCCGAAAAAACCATTAAACCTTCTAAAAAACATTCTTGCAGGAAGCGAAGAAGATGTACTTATTGAGTATAATGAAAGCAACGCCAAGTTCATATTTGACAATACCGAAATGGTTTGTCGCTTGATTGATGGGAAATACCCCAATTACGAAGCGGTAATCCCAAAAGAGAATCCAAATAAATTGCTGATGAACCGGAATTTACTGTTGAATTCGGTACGCAGGGTTTCAATTTTCTCAAGCAAAACCACTCACCAAATTCGTTTAAAAATTGCTGGGGCCGAATTGAATATTTCCGCAGAAGACATCGATTTTAGCAACAAGGCCGAAGAACGACTCACTTGTGATTACCAAGGCGACGATATGCAAATCGGTTTTAATAGCCGTTTTCTGACCGAAATGTTGAACAATCTTACCAGTGACGAAATTTCATTGGAAATGAGCTTCCCAAACCGCGCAGGAATCCTGACTCCAGTGGATGGATTAGACGAGGGCGAAACAGTAACGATGCTTGTGATGCCAGTAATGTTGAACAATTAAATCAACAAAATACCTAAAATACAAAATGAAGAAAGCCGCTTCAAAATTTGAGGCGGCTTTTTCAATAAAAAAATATTTCTTATTCGTCCAAAAGAAGGTTCAATGTCACGGTAATATTATCCCGCGTAGCCCGAGAATAAGGACAAACTTCATGAGCTTCATTTACTAATTTCTCACCAGTTTCCACATCAACGCCTGGAAGATAACAATCCAGAATTGCTCGCAACTGAAGATCTCCATCTTTTGTTTTTCCGATTTCAATATTAGCTGTAATGCTCATATCTTCGCCTAGTTTAATTTTCTTGCTTTCGGCTATCATTTGAACAGCTCCTCCAAAACAAGCAGCATAAGCACTGCCAAAAAGCTGTTCTGGGTTCGTTCCTTTTCCACCGTCGCCTCCCAATCCTTTGGGAACCGACAATTCCAAATCAATTTTTCCATCTTCCGTGGTCACATGACCTTTTCTGCCACCTACGGCTGTTGATGAAGCTTCATATAAGGTTTTCATTCTTTATTTCTTTTAAGGTTATTAAATTCCAAGATACTACCTTCGTATCGTTTAAGAAAGAACATATTCATAAATTTGTCCTAAATTCACTTCGTGGCAGACAAAAAACAAAATACAGGCGCTTTAAAGGAAAAAGAAGGAGTCATCCAACCTCCAACATTGAATTTGGAAAGGGCAAAACAACTCCGATCAAATTTAAAAAAGACCCCTTCGGCTCCAGAATTGGTTGCCGGAATTTTGGCTCATGACCAAATTGCCCTAAGTCGTGCTATCACTATTATAGAAAGCACTGCCAAAAAACATCAACAGCAAGCAAAGGAGATAATAGAAAATTGTCTCCCCCATGCCAATAAATCTATCCGTATTGGAATTACAGGGGTTCCAGGTGTTGGGAAAAGCACCTTTATTGAGAGCTTTGGAAAATTATTAATTTCGGAAGGAAAAAAAGTTGCTGTCCTTACAGTAGATCCGAGTAGCAGCATCAGCAAAGGGAGTATTTTGGGCGACAAAACTCGAATGGATGATTTGGTAAAGGAAGAAAATGCATTCATTCGTCCCTCGGCGAGTGGTGATACCTTGGGCGGCGTTGCACGAAAAACCCGTGAAACAATAATTTTATGTGAGGCTGCAGGTTTTGATGTTATTTTAATCGAAACTGTTGGCGTTGGACAAAGCGAGACAACCGTTCATTCAATGTCCGATTTCTTTCTATTACTAAAACTCGCAGGAGCTGGAGACGAACTTCAAGGGATAAAACGCGGAATAATGGAAATGGCTGATTCTATCGTTATAAACAAAGCCGACGGCGACAACTTTAAAGCCGCCAAAATTGCCAAAAACGAATTTGCCCGCGCCCTCCACCTCTATCCCGCAAGAGAAAGCGGCTGGACTCCGAAAACGTTATTGTGCAGCGCACTTAAGAATGAAGGGATCAGTGAGATTTGGGAAGTGGTTTTGGAATATTTTGAAACCGTAAAAACCAATGGCTATTTTCAGCGGAAAAGAAAAGACCAGAATAAATTTTGGTTAATGCAGACCATAGAAAGCAGGCTGAAAAGCGAATTCTATTCAAATGTAGAAGTCAAAATGGAATTGGAAATCCAATTGAAAGCAATGGATGAAAACAAAACCACCCCTTTTGAGGCGGCTGAGAAATTGCTTGCAATAAAACCTGATTAATGGTTTTAATAATTATATAATAGCTTCAATTTCTATAAAGAATCTCCAATGGATGTTGGTTTATTCTGAGGTCCTATTCTTCTCTTTTTATAATTTTTCACATATTCTCCCTTGGAAGTTCCATTGTCAAAATTGCCAAATTTCACTATAAAACGACTATTTTTCCTAGCTTCTTCGTTTGGCATATCTTCATATTCCATCCTGTAAATTGATGAGAACAAAATAGCGCGACCTTCGCCGTGATAGCAATGAATTAAGACCGGATAATTTAAATTGTTGTCCATTACCTTAAAAATTTATCCACCGTTTCGTCATCGGGAATTTG
>JBLWTS010000092.1:0-12337 GCA_048270045.1 Aequorivita sp. | reverse complement strand
TGAAAAGGACAAGGACTATATTTTCTACAAGGCATTTAGCGAAATGCCAGACGGAAAAACACCTGTTCCAACTTATGGATTTGTAAAAGAATTAAAGTAAAAACGGTGGCTAACAGCACCTACCCAAAAGTGGCGGTTCAGTGGTTAAATCAAGCTTTGTGCCTCTATCAAAGTTTGTGCTTGGTTGACAGTTTTGTGCTTCGAAATCGCCACCTTCGGGTAGCTGCAAACCGTTGGCAATAATTATGACCAAATGAGAAATATATTGATTTTATTAATGTTTTTTACTTTCAACGAACTGATTTCGCAAGAAATAATTGGAATGAAAGAAACCTACATTGAGAATAATTTGGTTTATAAAACCACAAATGACGAACTATTTACTGGAATTGCTCAAAACAAACGGAAAAATGGACATTTAGTTTATGATGAGGAATACGAAAACGGAATTATTCTGTCGAGTAATTTGTACTATAATGGAGATGAAATAAGAGTTTCAAATAAAAAAATATACAACCCGAGTAAACCATTTACTCTTTCAAAAGAAAACAAATACCATTTGGACGGTAAAATTTTTGAAACCACAACTTACAATGAAAACGGAATAAAAATTCTTGTAGAACAATTTAAAAATGAAAAATTAATATATAGTTGTCAATATTCAGGAAAAACAAAAAACGGACTTGAATTGTTTTATGGCAAAAATGGAGAGAAATTGACTTATCGTTGTGAGTTTATAAATGGAAAGAAAAACGGAACGGAATACTGCCTAAATGAAGACGGAACTGAAACAAAAAAAGAATTTCGTAACGGAAAAAAAATAAAATAACTATTGCCAACACCGTGTATAAACCATTGCTGGGTCTGTGCCCATCTGGAAAATTCCTGCGGAATTTTCACGTAAATTTGTACTTGTAATGGTTCGGGCAATCACACGCAACGGTCCATACACAAAAACGTTGCCACACATTTAAAAACATTGAGAACACAATTAACAATACTTCTGATTTTAGTTTCGTGCTTTATCTATGGTCAAGGAAATGGACTTTACAAATTCAAATCCGAGAATGGAAAGTATGGGTTTATGGACAAAACTGGAAAAATTAAAATAAAAGCGGAATATTTAAGAGTTGGCGACTTTAGCGAAGGACTTTGCTTTGCTTCAAAAGAAGTTATCAAAAAAGGCTATAAATGGATATTCATAGACACTTTGGGAAATAAAGCGTTTGACATCAAGGACAATTTTCCAGAAACAGGATTTAACGAAGGTTTTGCCTTAATTTCAAGTTTGGAAAAACATTGGTTTGTGAATAAAAACGGAATAAATGAATTTGGAAAAACTTGGAAGGATGGACAAGGAGAATTTGAAAATGGAATTGCATTTGTGAGCGATAAACAGTATTCTGATTTTTATCCAATAAATTTAAAGGGTGAAAGGATTGGTGATAAATCATATTCAAGAATAGAAATTTTTAACTTGAGAAAAGATAAAAAATTAGAAATAAAAAATACCTCTGCATTTAAGTCTGACCAATTTATCCCTTTCCAAAAAAATGAACTTTGGGGTTTTAAAGATTTACAGAATAATGTCGTTATAGAACCAAATTTTTATAAAGTAGGAAAATTTGAAAACGGAATTTGTGCTGTACTTGTAGATAAACCTGAATATGTATTTTTAAACGACAACTTAATGAATGCGATTATCGACGAAAAAGGCAATTTCCTTAATCAAATTGAAATGCACTGTTTTATGGGTTTTCAAGGCGACCTAATTGAATTTTACGGAGGACCTCATTTTGGTGGTGGAGTTTATTATTTAGATAAAAACGGAAAAGAAGTAAGACCAACGGAATAGAAAAACGTGTGGCAACAATGTATAACCGCAATTACGGCGGATTCGACTGCGTCCGAATCCACTCGTAATTGCTACCGTAGATTCTTATCCGAATAACTTCGTATATTTACCCGTAACTGCGGTTATACGCGACCGTTAGCCACCATTTGAAACAGCATTATCGCTATCACATTGTGGTGTTTGGTCTACTAAGTAATTTCCTCTTACAGATTTATGAAATGGCATTACTTGTCCTTCTTTAGCAAAGTACCACTCACCTTGGTATTTAAACTCAAATCCAGTATCTCGCATACAAATTGCCATTTCTTCGCCATCTGCGGTTTTAAGAATAATGCTGTTGAACACTTCCTCTAATTGAATTTCATTGTTCTCTGTTGTTGTAATTTTCATAATAAAAACGGTGGCTAACAAAGTATATAGCACATAGCCTGTTAGCCATTTTTGAAACTATGTGCGGTTATTAAATTATTTTCTTTTTTGCTTAGGTATGTGAGTGGCTACGTGCCATATACAAACCGTAAGCAACCTTGATAAACATCTGCAAATAATCCAAGTTGTTTTACATTTGAAGCATCGTAAATATCTAAGGCACTTTGAAATATTGCAAGTCCAATTTCAGGAGCGACACAATTATTCAATACTTTTTCTTTATCAATACCTGTGTATTTTGATAAATCAAAACCGAGTTTCTTATGGTTATTCGTTCTCAATTCTGCTTGTATTTTACCACCTAAATCTGCCTTCTTTCCGTTCATTCTACCTATTTGCTTTTCAAATTTTAACATAGGTATTTTGAAGTTGGCCCAAAAATAATGCCTTCCGCTTATCTGTGGTTTTATCAAAGGTTCATAATAACTTTTTACGTTTTCAATTATGAATTTTCCTTTAAAGAAAGTTTGTAATAAAATAATTTCCTGATACAATGCCATATCTGGATACCGTTTTATTCCTTGAGCATTTAAAAAATGATTTGTTACTGAATGCGTAGGACAAGGAGGCGAACACCAAATAAAATCAAAGTTTTCATAATTGTTTAAAAGGTATTCGTGTGCATCAGCAACTATAACAATATCGTTCGGATATAAGTCTTGATAAACCTTTGCAATATTTTCATCGTATTCAATTGCGGTAACTTGCATATTTGGGCTATCCCATAATTTACGATTACCACCAATCCCAGAGTAGCAATTCAAAACCCGAAAAGGCTGCTTATAACACGTGCTATAAGCAATAGCGGTGTCCGTGCTTTCCGAAAGTTCAGTATTTTTATTTAAGTCGGTCATAATTCAAAAGTTTGTGTTTATTTTTCCGCTACTACTCATAGCACCATTCCGTTGTACGCAAGCTGAAAAAAACACTCACAACATTAGAAATCACAATTATTTATTGATTATAAAGCGAAATGAAACTATGTTTTAATGTCAAAAAAAGAATCTTCAGTCACTAAAATTGACTTAAAAAAAATGAGAAGAAAAAAACTTTTTGGAAAATTATATTTATCGGATTTGATATTCGCACTTGTAATAATATCTATAATTATTTTTTATTCATACCGTATTTATTTTTTGAGCGACACTTATGATGATGTAGCAAAAGTTTATAATATTGAAGTTCGTAGACATTCAGTTCATTTTGCAGAATATGAATATTTTGTGAATAATATCAGATATACGGGAGATGAAAAAATTGATTCGCGAAATGATAAAAAGTATTTTAATAGATGTTTTCGTGTTGAAATATCAAAGAAAAACCCAACTTGGAGCAAGATTAATTTAAAGAAGGAAATTTTTAATCACAAAAAAAATGACTGAAGTTGACAATAAAAATGCAGTCAAATACAAAGCCTGCATTAAAGCCAGCGTACAACACTGTATAACCGCAATTACGGCGGATTCGACTTCGTCCGAATCCACGCGTAATTGCTACCGTAGGTGCTTATCCCAAAAACATTAAATTTAATCCCGTAACTGCGGTTATACTAAACGTTACCTGCAAGCTAAAACAATAAAGAACAACAATGAAACAAAGATTCGGAATATTAATTATTGGACTTCTTTTAATTGGGTGTAAAAGCAAAACTTCCACCCAAAATGAGATTCAAGAAATACAGGAACGACAACAAGAAAAAGTAAACCATTTAAAAGTTTTTGCTAAAGCTTATGGATATGTAAAATACTTTCACCCGAGTGATGAAGCTTCCAAAATAGATTGGAATAGTTTTGCAGCCTATGGCGCAAACGAAATTTTGAAATCCAACAATACAAACGAAGTAATAGCCACCCTAAACAACCTATTTAAGCCTATTGCACCCAGTGTTGTATTTTCCAATACAAAGCAGGATTATGATATGTCGACAATTACACCCAATATTGTTACTGACTACAAACCAACTTATTGGCAACATTTAGGTGTTTCAAAAGATATGAATATGCAAGGTGAGGCTTATAGTAGTGTTAGAGTGAATAGATATACAGAAGTTGATGAATCTAACGGTTTTGGTAACCTCTCGGTATCCATAAATGCTGAAAAATATAAAGGAAAGGAGATAAAATATAGTGGATGGATAAAACTTAAAGAGGGCTCTAAGGGTACAGGGCATTTATGGATGAGAATTGATAAGATTGATAATACTCTGGGCTTTTTTGAGAATATGGACGCTAACCCAATTAAAAGCAATGAATGGAAACAATATGAAATTATTGGAAAAATAGATGATTTAGCATCTGGAATTTATTTTGGTAGCTTTATAAAAGGAAAAGGTACTATGTTTTTAGATGACGTACGTCTTCATTATAAAGAGAACAATGAATGGGTAGAAATACCAATCAAGAACAATGATTTTGAAGCACAAACACTTGGCAAAAGAAATGAACAATCAGCTTGGACAGGAAATAGCGTCGGATATTCATATACATTTTCAACCACCGAAATTAAAGAGGGTAAACAAAGTGCTGTAATAGCTTATGAAGGAAAAATTAAACGGGTTGAAGGAACAGCTCTTTTTGATTCGCATCCAAAATTTGGAGAACTTATAGAAAGAGAAATAGGTGATGGGATTTTTTGTCAAATACCTTTAAATTTATATGCTAATAATGAAACCACGTTTCCAAAAAGCACAAGCTTAAACACTTTAAACAAAAGCATAAGCGCAGTGGATGAGAGCGGAAACAATATCTTTCTTTACTTAGGAAATGTTATAAATACCTACAATGTTTTTCAACATTTTTATCCCTATTTTAATGAGGTGGAAGTGGACTGGGATAAAGAATTAACAACGGCATTGCAAAGAAGTTTTAATGACCAAACAGATTATGAACATCTGGTGACTTTACAAAAGTTTACGGCACCATTAAAAGACGGACATATTTATGTAAGTGGTCCTAACATCAAAGAATATGTTCCCGCTATTAACTGGGAGTGGATTGAAGGGAAGTTGATTATCACTAAAGTAAAAGATGAGGCTTTAGGAATAAAAGTGGGTGATGAAGTCACTAAGGTAAATAACCAATCTTCAGCAGATTATTTTAATGAAATAAATTCAAGAATTTCGGCAGGTACCAAAGGATGGTTAAACTATAGAGCGCAACTCACTAGTCTTTTTGGCGAAAAAAATGAAGAACTGATTGTGGAGATTAATGGCGAAAATTTAGTCTTGAATCGTGATAATAAATATGATTATGGTGAAATAGATATCGCCATACAAGAAAATGATTATAAGCTATTAAATGAAAATATATATTACCTCAATCTTAGCGCAATTGAAATGGATACCATTACGGCACTTCTACCACAACTAGAAAAAGCAAAAGGTATTATTTGTGATTTAAGAGGCTACCCTAATCGAAACCACGGTTTTATCTCACATCTCCTGAGGGAAAAGGACACTTCAAAAGGTTGGATGAGAATCCCTAAAATAATCTATCCAGACCAAGAAAAAATTGTAGGATTTGAGAATAGTGGATGGGAATTGCAACCAAAAAAACCCTATTTAGGAAATAAGAAAGTTGTTTTTATTATTGACGGAAGTGCCATAAGCTATGCTGAAAGCTATATGAGTTTTATTGAAGGTTATCATTTAGCCACCATATTGGGGCAACCCACTGCAGGTACAAATGGCAATATAAATCCTTTTTCTCTTTTAGGAGATTTTACTATTAGTTGGACAGGAATGAAAGTGGTAAAACACGATGGTTCTCAGCTTCACGGCGTTGGAGTGCTTCCAGATATATATGTCAGTAAATCAATTGAAGGAGTTAAATCAGGAAAAGACGAGTTTTTGGAGAAAGCAATAGAGGTTATTTTGGAATAATTGACCTACTATTATTTTGAAATTTAAAGATGGCAAAATCGATTAAAAGTGCAGCAAAGCCAGCAGGTAACATCGGCTATAAGCAATGCGGGATAAGTGCTAAACCGGAAAGCAGTTGTATATTTACGAAGTCGCCAAAACTTCATTTTGGCGTAAAAACGAAAATTTAAGTAAAAAAATAAAGTTTTGGCTTATTGATAATTTGAAAATCAGTGCATTCTTTGCCCGCACTGCTCATAGCCGTAACGTTGGCAGTAATTTAAGAAAAACCGAGATAACTAATAAAAACACAAGTCCCAAAAATTGAAAGCACCATTTAAGAAAATAATATTACTCATTTTTTTGGCGATATTTTTTTGCCTTTCTTCAATTGCGCAGACCAATACCAACCACGTTAAAGTTAAAGGCTATTACAAAAAAAATGGAACTTATGTTCAACCACATTACAGAACTGCACCAAATAGCACAAGAAATGATAATTTTTCCACAGTAGGTAACACAAATCCATATACTGGAAAACCTGGCTGGATAAGTCGGGACAATAACTATAATACCCTTTATTATACTGATTACACCTATTCACCAAAAACTTACAACGAACCATCCATAAATCCAAAAATTAAGTATCCTGATAGAATCTATGTAGAAGATGAATATGGGAATGATACTACTTACTTAAAAATGTTAGATAAAAGAACATTTGGAATATATGACTTAAGAGATGAACTTATACTGTATTTAGTAATTAATCATCGAGGAGATTGGAGAATATTTGATACCGAAGGAATTTACATTAAAACCATATTTTTAACTGAATAGATGAAAACATTATTTCCACTATTTTTTCTATGTTCAATATATTTGGCTCAAAGCCAAACAATATATAAAAACCCTCTTGGGTTTAATGTAAAATTCGACAAAACTTGGAAAAGATTACCTAAAGAAGTTTTACAAGAAAAAACAAAATTCATTAAGACTTATATGGAATATAAAGGGAATATTCAATATGATGCTTGTTTTCAAAAAATTGGAAATGCTGAAATGGACTATCCATATATTCTATTTAAAAACTTCTATGCAACAACTACCAACGAAAATGAGATTGAAAAATTAAGGGAATTCTATACGGACCAATTTGGTGTCAATAAGGTTTTAGAAAGTATAGAAACAGATAAAGTGAAAATGGAACTTCAAATTGGAAAAACCTACTATGATAAAGGAAAACAACTACTAATTTTCACATACGATTTAAACTTAAATGTTAAAGGAAATCTTATAGCAATGGTTGGTTTTTATGTTGGAAAAAGTGCTACACTTCAAATCTTATGTTATACGTATGCTGATGAGTTTAAATATGACCAAAAAGAATTTTTTGATATTATTAATTCAATTGAAGATAATGGTATGAAAACGAATATGTCGGATTACTTAAAAAAACACGACCAAGCCGTTTTATATTATAATGAAGGATTAAAACAATCAATTAATAACAATATATACAAAGCAATTGAAAATTACTCATTAGCAATAAATACATATCCGATTGAAGATAAATTTCAATTATCGGAAGCCTATTTTAACCGTGCCTTAAATAAGAGAAAATTAGACAATTTTACTGGAGCAATAACTGATTATACAAAAGCTATTGAATTTCGTCCAGATTATTATAAAGCATATAATAATAGAGGTTTTGCATATCTTATGTTAGAAAAATACTCTAAAGCGATTTATGATTTTACTATGACAATTAAATTTGACAATTACCAAACAGAATTTACTGGAATGGCTCTTGGCAATCGTGGTATCGCCAAATTAAGTATTGGAGAAGATGGATGTGAAGATTTAAAAAAAGCTATTAAAGAAGGAAATCAGAATGTAAAATCAATTTTTAGAGAATATTGCAATTAAAAGCCACCGTATATGAAAATAAAATTACTTTTTATTATTTCTTTAATCCTTGTTTCTTGTCAAGATGAAAGAACTTCTGACCAATTAATTTCAGATATTAAAATTCAAATCCATAATGCTGAATTCCAAAACGCCCTAAAGGACATAGACAAATTAATTTCTAAAAAAATCGAAACCTCTGAAACCTATACTTTAAAAGGCCAATGTGAAAATGAATTAGGCAAAGAATCCGAATCATTATTAAGCTTTCAAAAAGCTATTGAATTAGACGGCAATAACTATGATGCTTATGTTGAACGAGCGAATCTAAAGTTAAAATTAGGAGATTACCAAAGTGCGATTGAAGACTGCAATAGTGCAATGTTAATGAAAAAAGACTATGCAAAGACATACAAAACAAAAGCAAGAGCTTATGAATTATTAGAAGATGAACCTAATGCCATAATACAATACCAAGCCGCAATTAAATATGGCGATAATTCTGGCGAGAATAATTATAAATTAGGGGTTCTTTTGTTAAACAAAGCCAATTATAAAGATGGATGTAAATATTTAAGCATAGCAGGAGAAAAAGGATATATGGATGCCTATGACTTAATAAAAACAAATTGTAACGAAAGATTTGAAAACAGTAATGATAATGACAGTACTAAAGGACAATTTAGAAGTTACCCAGATAAATTTGCTGTACGTTTTCCAAGCAATTGGAATATCGATAAAATTTCGAATTCAGATAACTCTACTTTTGCAGTATATGCATTTGGCACAAAAGAAAAAGATGGTAGTATTACAATTACAGAAACAGAACCTATTATTTTAGACCCATCATTTAAACCAAAAACAATTTTCGATATTAATAGTGATGCATTTATTAAAGATTCAAGAAATAAATATGAGGATTTCAAGCTTTTAGAATTTAAAAAATTATCCGTTGATGATGCTGATGCATATTATTTTGAAATTACGTTTTCTTTTTACTCAACCAAACTTCAAAAACGTCTTTCTGACATATATTATCATTATGTTTTTTTACATCCAAAAACAAATAAAATTTATAATATAATTTGTCAAACCAATAATGAAAATGCCGAATATAACCGTAAATTATTGGATGAAACTATTAATTCTTTTAAGTTCTTATGATTAAAAACCATTATCAAATTTTGGGTATTATGAGAAGTGCGGATGACAAAGATATTAAGCAAGCTTATAAAAAGTTAGCGGTAAAATTTCATCCCGATAAAAATAACGGAGATAAATATTTTGAAGAAAGATTCAAAGAAATCCAAGATTCCTATGAAATTTTAATAAACCCACAAAAGAAAAGCGATTACGACAGAATTTATGATTCTTTTTTTTCTAACGAACAAAAGGAAAATTATAGTCAATCACAATCAACACACAAAACCACAAGTACATCTTATTCAAATCAAAAAGAAACAAAGCAAAAGCAAGAACAAAAGAAAAAAGAAGAGGCAGAAAAAAATAGAGTTTCTAATATTAAGAAAAATTTGGAATTAGCATTTGAGGATAAAGCTTGGATATTTCTTGCAAATTTCACAATTATCGGCTCAATTGTAGGCCTATTTATGTTTGTTAAATATAGAGCAGAAGGTTATAACAAAAAATCAAGTCAAGTTTGCGGTATTTCTATTTTAGGAGTAATTGCAGGTTTAGTTTTGACTGTAATTTTTGCTTTAGGCAACAAATAATCAATGATAAAAATTAAAGCCATAAAAATAAAAGGAGCTAATTTACATTTTAGTTTTTGCCACCAAAAACCAGAAAGGTCATTCTTTTGGAAAGGCAAGCAATTTCCATTATGCTCGAGGTGTACAGGAATAAATATAGGTTATCTTATTTTGCCTTTTTTCATTTTTGGTTTTATAAAAATACCACTTTTATGGTCCGTTCTATTGCTTTTACCTACCTACATTGATGGAGTTGTTCAAGCATATTTCAACATTGAAAGCAATAACACAAGACGGTTTATAACTGGATTAATGAGTGGGATTGGCACAATGTCTTTAGTATCAATAATCGGAATTTACATAGGTAATCAAATATTAACATTAACCAACTAAATTTTAAACTATGTCAGAACAACTAAATCCAAAAGAGAATCCAAATGACAAATTAAGTACAGGATTACAAATTCTATCTTTTTGCATTCCATTAGCAGGAGCAATTATTTACTTTACTAATAAAAGTGACAATCCAAACAAAGCGAAAACTGCCTGTCACGCTGCCTTATGGGGTATTGGATTAGGAATTTTACTCCAAATAATTGCGACATTAGCCGGTGCTGGAAATTAAAAACTACTGCCAACAAGGCATAAACGCAATAGCGGGTAAGTTCGAAACCTCAAGGAAATTTTATAAATTTATGGTCTGGTATAAACCGAAAAGTCAGTGTGCCAATCCCGCTACTGCTCTTATACTTGACCGTTAGTGGCAAGCAAAAACAAATCAAAGCTATAGAAACAAAATTATAGATGAGTTTAATTCATAAGATAAAATATAAACAACCTCTGACTATTACAAATCTTAAAAAAATTGTTTCGGCTATTGAGGACGCAAAATTTGAAAATAGAGGTGGAAACGTTTTTTATTTTTGGGTTGACAAAAAATCGACTAGAGGGATTGACATTACTCTTGAGCAAGGCTATATTGAGGTTAGAAATACAGTTCTTTCAAACAAACACGACTACGATTTGACAAATAAAATGATTGAAGGTATTTTAAAGTTGACAGAAGGTATTATTCTTGACGAAGATGATGAACAAGTTTTCAATGTCCCCATTTTTGACAATGATAGGATAACCAAAACTGAAATTCGCGACTGTGAGACAATTCAAATTTTATCTAGAGAAAATGAAGAGATTGCAATTTACGGACCTATTAGAAAAGTTTATTTTGGAAAACGATTATATGAACAATTCAAAGAATTTAGAGGTAAACAACTAAAAGACAAAATATTTAATCTAATCTTGACTGTAAATTATCAAATACCGGAATATGAATATGGTAATATTATGGAAGTTGGAAATTCCGAAGAAGACAAGAAAATTATGAAACTTTTGTCAAACGAAACTAACTATATTATAGATAAATATGATTACATTTTATTGCATACTGCAGACGAGCAACCAATAATAATAACTAATGAAGTCTTAAATACAATATTACCTTCAAATTGGGAACTTGTGGATGAATTTACAATTGTTGCACCTATGATAAATGAAAACGAGTGGAATAAGTTATTGACTTATGCTAAGAAGTATGACTTATGGAACGAATTTATCAACAACCAGTAATGCCAGCCACTAACATTGCATAAACGCAATAGCGGATAAATGCTTAACTCGAAAGTAATTTTATAAATTTAAAGTCTGTTATAAACCGAAAGGAAAGTGTGTTAATCCCGCTACTGCGTTTATACGAGACGTTACAAACAATTAAAAACAAAAACTAACAGTGAAAAAAATTACTTTTATTATTGGATTAACATTATTGACAACCAATATCTTCGGCCAAAATACTTCCACAGAATATGGTTTAAAAGCTGGAATAAATTACTCAAAATATACTCCAAATATTGAGATTAAGGGAATTGAAATCGTGGATTTTAATGGCAAGTTCGGCTTTTATATAGGTGGTTTTGTCAATTTTGGCTTTTCTGACATTATAAAATTACAACCAGAATTACTTTTTGCTATACAGGGCACTAACACATCACAAGAAATTGAAATAAGGTTTTCTCCCCACCAAGAACCCGTCTTCGGAGAATTAAAAACAAGAATTACGGAATCAACTATTTCGATTCCAATTATGTTACAAATATATCCAACGAAAAATTTTTATATTGAGATTGGACCACAACTTGGATATATCGTGAGCACGAAAGAAAAAGTTACGGATAACCCATTTCCGGAATTCGGAAGCCCTTTCGGAGCTAGTGAAGATTGTCCGAATTGTGATAAATTTGACTTGGGTGCATCTTTAGGAATTGGTTACAATTTTACAAGACTAATTGGAATAAACGCAAGATATTATGCTGGTCTAATTGAAAGAAATAATACTATAAAATCATCAGTTATAAATTTAGGTATTAATTACAAATTGTAGAAAAACTGTTTGTAACAAAGAACTGAGGTAAAAACCAAACATTTTCTCCATTAAATTTTGACAAAACTTTCCTGGCATTGTTGAAATGGAACAAATCTTCCTTCGTCGATTTGTTTCCAGTTCAACAAGCTATAAAC
>JBLWTS010000091.1:0-13099 GCA_048270045.1 Aequorivita sp. | reverse complement strand
TCATACCAATGTAAATAAAGTAGAATTCCTATTTACGAAATGCTCAATTATATGTCATTCTGAACGCAGTGAAGAATCTTGTGTAGCATGTGACCTCGATCAAAACGGACATAAAACGTCATTTTTAATAAAGATTCTTCAGTCGTACCTCCTTCAGAATGACAATTATGAATCCACTGTAAAATAAATAAAACATGTAATTCCCAAAATAAACTCCTCAACCACCCACAAAAAAAAATGCTCATCAATAGTGAGAAGCATTTTATAGTATAACTCAGTAGTAAAAACCACCAAAAGAAGAAATGCTTAAATCTTATTTAAAAGCATTTAATCCTGTAACATCTAATCCTGTAATTAGTAAATGAATATCATGAGTTCCCTCGTAAGTAATTACACTCTCTAAATTCATAGAGTGTCTCATAATACTATAGTCACCAGAAATACCCATACCACCAAGCATCTGTCTTGCTTCGCGTGCGATGTTAATCGCCATTTCTACATTATTACGCTTCGCCATAGAAATCTGTGCCGATGTTGCTGTACCATTGTTACGCATCACCCCCAATTTCCAAGCTAATAACTGAGCTTTTGTGATTTCGGTAATCATCTCTGCTAATTTCTTTTGTTGTAATTGGAACTGCCCAATAGGCTTTCCGAATTGCATACGCTCTTTACTGTAACGTAATGCCGTATCATAACAGTCCATTGCCGCACCGATAGCGCCCCAAGCAATACCAAAAC
The DNA here is from genome assembly GCA_048270045.1 of Aequorivita sp. GTDB lineage: Bacteria > Bacteroidota > Bacteroidia > Flavobacteriales > Flavobacteriaceae > Aequorivita. The sequence goes on along the minus strand of JBLWTS010000091.1, from coordinate 12,358 downwards.
GTGCCGAATCTAAACAGCCTAATGGTGCGCCTAGTCCTGATTTGTTTGGTAATAAGTTCTCTTTTGGAACTTTTACATTGTCGAAAATAAGCTCTCCAGTAGCACTCGCACGTAGCGACCATTTGTTATGTGTTTCTGGCGTAGTAAACCCTTCCATACCGCGCTCTACGATCAATCCGTGGATACGTCCTTCTTCATTTTTTGCCCATACCACAGCCACATTACAGAATGGCGCGTTGGAAATCCACATTTTAGCACCGTTTAAAAGGTAGTGGTCACCCATATCCTTAAAATTAGTGGTCATGCCTCCAGGGTTACTCCCGTGGTCAGGTTCCGTTAATCCGAAACTTCCCATCCATTCACCACTAGCTAATTTTGGTAAGTATTTTTTTCGCTGCTCCTCGTTTCCGTATTTGTAAATCGGATACATCACTAAAGAGGATTGTACCGAAGCCGTACTGCGGACACCAGAATCGCCGCGTTCAATTTCTTGCATGATTAAACCATAAGAAATCTGATCTAATCCCGCACCACCATATTCCTCTGGGATATACGGACCAAAAGCACCAATGTCTGCTAGTCCTTTTATAATTTGTTTTGGGAATTCTGCACGTTGTGCGTAGTCTTCTATAATTGGTGAAACATCACGTTTTACCCATTCTCTCGCTGCATCGCGTACTAATTTATGTTCGTCTGTAAGGAGCTCGTCTAAGTTGTAATAATCCGGAGCTTCAAATAAATCTGGCTTCATAGTTTTGTTTTAGTTGAATAACAAAAGTAACGAAATGCTTTACTGTTTACAATTTTAATCTACATTTTAAGATAAAAATCTTTAGTCAGTTTTTTGTAGTCTTCAGTGTACGCGTGTCTTGAGGTTTCAATAACCAACTCCTCTTCAACAACCGTCGTTTTTTCAAATGAAAATGCTATAAGGCTGCGTTTCAATTCCGCCGTCTTATGACCTCTAACCCTTAGGATGCGGTTGGCAAAAAGCCCTTCCGCAGCAGCGTGGTCCAAACAGTCTTTTTCATCTTTATAGGGGATAATCACCACAAACTTTCCGGTTTCCGAAAGCAGCTTACCCACACTCTGTGTGAGGTGATGAAAAGGCATAGCATCGCTAAAGCGTGCCAAATCCCTCTGGGTATTATCAGTTTTATAATCTTCGGTGTAGAAGGGCGGATTGGAGACTATAAGATCGTAAGTATCGTCGATCTCCTCCGCAAACTCTTGCAATGCCGCATGGTAACAAAACAACCTGTCGCCCCATGGGGAGCCTTCAAAATTATCGACACATTGCTCGTAAGCAGAATCATCGATCTCTATGGCGTCTATGACTTCCGCCATACTGCGTTGCGCTAACATTAAAGCAACAACTCCAGTGCCAGCGCCGATATCAAGTATGGAAAACGGACGGTGGTCTAAAGTGGCCCAAGCGCCTAAAAGTACCCCGTCGGTACCAATTTTCATGGCACAGCGGTCTTGATGGACCGTAAATGATTTAAACTGAAATGGTTTTGCCATTAGTCCTCTAAATACAAATCGATAAGCCCCTCTGGGGTAGTAACAACTATGGTTTTATTAGGCTTGTCGACTTTCGTTATAAACTCATCATTCATCGGGATAAGGATCTCAATGCCGTCGCGGTCGATTTCAAAAAGAGATTGTGCCGTGCTGTCATTAACACCCGTAATCGTACCTACCGTTCCGAAACTCGTGTCCTCCACAGTAAACCCGATAATCTCATGAAAGTAAAACTTGTCGTCCTCCAATTCTGGTAAGAAATCTAAAGGGAGATATAAGTCGCTTTTTAATAAACTATCGGCATCAGCCTCCGTTTCGACATCCTCGAATTTAATACGTAGCAATTCCGATTTGTGTAATTGTGAGCTTTCAATAAAAAATGGTACCAGGTTGCCTCGTAAATCGACAAACACAGAGTCTAAGTCTTCGTAAAGTTCCGGTTCGTCGGTGTCTAGTTTGGCAAGTAACTCGCCCTTAAAACTGTATTTTTTTACAATTTTACCTAAGAAAAAACAATCTTTTTTATTCATCGTCGTAGTCGTTATCGTATTGGCATACTAAATACCATGCAAAAATCTCGCTTTTAAAAGGATCTGCAAAGGGTTTTAGTAAAAAAAAACTCCGATAGCGGACTATCGGAGTTTTTGAAAAGTATAAAAATTAAATTTCTATTCTTCTTCGTTTGTTGCTTCAGTAGATTCTGCTGCTTCAGGAGCTTCTTCAACCGCTGGAGTTGCTGCTGCAATTCTAGCTTCGTTTGCTGCCTTCTCAGCTGCAAAAGCTTTCGCTTTAGCTTCACTTTCTGCACTTGCTAAACCTTCTTTCTTAGCTTCTACTTTACTACCTTTTTCTTCTAACCAAGCGTTGAATTTTGCTTCTGCTTGCTCTTCAGTTAAAGCGCCTTTACGTACACCACCTGCTAGGTGATTTTTTAATAAAGCCCCTTTGTAAGACAATATTGCTTTCGCTGTGTCTGTTGGTTGAGCACCATTTTGTAACCACTTTACCGCTGTATCAACATCTAATTCGATAGTTGCAGGGTTGGTAGTTGGATTGTAAAAACCTATTTGTTCTAGGTATTTACCATCTCTCTTAGCGCGAGAATCCGCTGCTACGATTCGGAAATAAGGTTTCCCCTTTTTACCGTGTCTTTGTAATCTTATCTTTACTGACATAAAAAATTAATTTGTGAGGTTCGCGACCTCTATTATTAATAAGGTGCAAAGATACTATAAAATTTTATATTTTAACTTTTTATACTAAAACTATTGGGTTAATGTTTTTTATTCTATTTTTGAGACGAATAAAATTACATGATTATGAAAAAATTAATGGTTTTGGTTTTAGCAATGGTCACTCTTCTAAGTTGTGGAGATGAAACAGAGTTTAAATCACCGTCGTTTGAAGCTAAAAAAGATGGTAATTTGTTTGTTGCCGTAACGTATCAAGCAGGTATTGTCGATAACGGACAGTTAGTCATTACTGGAACCGATAATTATGATACAGTAACCTTAGTAGTAAATAGCCTTTCGCCAGGTGTTTACGATGTGGAAGATGATAATGCTTATGCAACTCATCTAGATATAAACGGGATGCTATGGTCTACACAAAATACTCCAGACCCAGAAGTACAGGCATACCCTGCTAATGGGATTATAGATATTAAAGAGGTGAATTTAGAGGAAGCTTATGTTTCTGGTGAGTTTTATTTTAATGCCTATAACAGTTCGGGGATGACTACCGTAAACTTTAATGAAGGGTTTTTCTTTAGAGTGCCTTTAACAGGAGCGGTTGCAGCTAATCCAGATACTCCAACAACACCAGATACATCTTGCCAAACAGCAGAAGCTGATGCGCAAGTAACAGGACAAAATTTAGCGGTTTCGGATCCTACAGATCCAGGATATGAAGCGGTTTGTAATGCACATATGCAAGCTTTAATCGCGCAAAAGAATGCCTGCGGAGATCCTTCAGGTTCAATTCAAGCGGAAATTGATGCGCTAGATTGTACGCCTGCAGCAACTGTGGTAAGCGGAGCAATTACCGTAACCGTAGGAACAGCGCCTAAAACCTTTGACGCTAATATGACTGCCGACCTTAACGGAACTGTCTTATCGGTAAGAGCGGAAGATGCAAACTCGGGAGACTGGGTGTCTTTTGAAGTGGTGCAAGGACAAACAGGTGCGAATATCATTTCTAATTTTGTGATTCATTTGATTTCTACCGATTACTTCCCAGCAAATAATGCGTCAGGGATTTTTACATCTAATATCGCTGTGAATACAACAACAGAAATCGACGGTACATTTTCTGGTCCCGTAGAATCGGCAACCGGTGGTGATGTGAGTCTGACCTCTGGGGTGATCGATATCAATTACTAATAAAGAGATACCAGTTCTATATATAAAGCTGCAATCTTAGGGTTGCAGCTTTTTTTTGTGTTAAAAACTCATAAAGTCCTCACAAACAGTGTTAAATGACTTGACATCGTCCGCCTTTCGTGTTATATTAAGACTAGCGATGTTAAACAATACGCATCAACCAAAAAAAAAAGTATTGAAATTTAAAATGATAAGGAATTATGAAGTACACTGAAGAAATTTCGAATAAATTAAACGAATTATTAGTTAAGAATTACGATGCCGAAAAAGGTTATCTTAATGCCGCAGAAAATGTGGATAGCGACCGACTGAAAATGTTTTTTAAACGCCGCGCTACCGAGCGTAACCAATTTGCTAACGAGATTAAAAATGAAATCAAGCAATATGGTGAGGAGCCTAAAGACTCAGGGAGTTTTAAAGGGACCATGCACAGGAATTGGATGACCCTAAAATCGACCTTTTCAGGAAATAACGAGGAGGCCGTTTTAGAGGAAGCGATTAGAGGTGAAAAGGCGAGCTTGGAAGACTATAACGAGATGGTGACAGAGAAAAACTTACCGCCAACCATCGACGCGCTAGTCTTAAAACATAGAGACGCCATCCAGTCGGCAATTAACACCGAGAAATTAAATGAAAATATAATTTCATAAGGTAGAATTCTCACTATGAGGGACTACCCTGAAAATAAAATCCAACCGCTATACGGTTGGATTTTATTGTTTATAAAACATTCCGATTTTATGCCGTAAAACTATTCTTTATTCTTATTTTTAACCTCCCTATTTTTTTTACTTTATAATCACAATTATGTACTTAATTTTCGATACGGAAACCACAGGATTACCAAAACGCTGGGACGCTCCAATTACCGATGTAGACAACTGGCCACGGTGTATACAAATCGCATGGCAGCTGCATGATGCTATGGGGAACTGCGTGGAGAGCCAGGATTATTTAGTGAAACCCGACGGGTTTAATATTCCCTATGATGCCGAGAAAATTCACGGTATTTCTACCGAGCTTGCCGAAGAGCAAGGGGTGGAGCTGTCGGAAGTTTTAGCAAAATTTAATATCGCACTCGGGAAAGCCAAGTTTGTGGTGGGGCAGAACGTAAAGTTCGATTTGAATATTATGGGGGCGGAGTTCGTCCGTGAGAACGTCCCAAACGTCCTCCAAGAGCTTCCGGTATTAGATACCTGTACCGAGCACACCGCTAACCTATGTGAAATTCCCGGTGGGCGTTATGGGAAATTTAAACTCCCTACACTTACCGAGTTGCATCAGTACCTCTTCGGAACACCATTCTCCGAAGCCCACAACGCAACCGCCGATGTGGAAGCGACAACACGATGCTTCTTAGAGCTTATCCGCCGTCAGGAATACACTATCGAGCAATTGGATGTCGAGCCGGATTATTTCGAGCGCTTCTCAGAAGCCAATCCGCAAACCATTCAAACCATTGGTTTAAAACATATCAACCTTAAGCGTGAGAGTGCTAAGATCGCCGAACGCCTAAGAAAAAAAGACGCTTCTGGGATTTCTGCCGAAGAGATTAAAGAGAATATCCAAGATCTTAAGTCCGTAGATTTTGTACACCTCCATAACCACTCGCAGTTTTCAGTATTACAGTCCACAATGAGTGTGGTGGATATTGTTGCCGCAGCAGCATCGCATAATATGCCGGCAGTAGCGCTTACCGATCATGCGAATATGATGGGGGCCTTTCACTTTATAAATGCCGTAAACAAACATAACAGCGCCGCAAAAGCTAAAATAGCAGAAGCCGAAGCTATTGGTGAAACCCCACGAGTAAAAGAAATAAAACCGATTATCGGTTGTGAGTTTTTTGTTTGTGAGGACCACCTAGATAAATCGCGAAAAGATAACGGGTACCAAGTGGTGCTTATCGCTAAAAATAAAAACGGATACCATAATCTTGCCAAGCTATCGTCGCACGCCTTCGTGAACGGGTTTTATTATGTGCCGAGAATAGATAAAAAATTAATTGAACAGTATAAAGAAGACCTGTTGGTGCTTACCGGTAACTTATATGGTGAGGTGCCTAGTAAGGTCTTGAATGTTGGAGAAAGTCAGGCAGAAGAGGCTTTACTATGGTGGAAAGAGCAGTTTGGTGACGATTTGTATATCGAGCTTATGCGCCACGGACAAGAAGATGAAGACCGTGTAAACCCTACCCTGATAAAATTTGCCAATACCCATAACGTAAAATTGGTGGCTACCAATAATACCTATTACGCAAAACAAGGGGATGCCAATGCCCACGATATTTTACTCTGTGTAAAAGATGGTGAAAAGCAGGCGACTCCTATTGGTCGCGGACGAGGGTATCGCTACGGGATGCCAAACCAAGAGTATTACTTTAAGTCGGCACAAGAGATGAAAAACCTCTTTAAAGATGTGCCAGAAGCAATTAGTAATACCGAAGAAATAGTTAATAAAATTGAAGGCTACCAGCTAGCACGTGATGTTTTATTACCGGCTTTCGATATCCCCGAGCAGTTTATGCACGACGAGGATAAAATTGACGGTGGTAAGCGTGGAGAGAATGCCTTTTTAAGACACCTTACCTACGAAGGGGCGAAAAAAAGATACGGACAAGAGCTTTCGGAAGAGGTTATCGAGCGCCTAGATTTTGAGCTTAGCGTTATTGAAAAAACAGGATATCCAGGGTATTTCTTGATTGTAGAAGATTTTATTCGCGAAGCCCGAAAAATGGATGTGTCTGTAGGTCCCGGTCGTGGATCGGCAGCCGGATCGGTAGTGGCCTACTGCTTGTGGATTACCAACATCGACCCGATGAAGTATAATCTGCTTTTTGAGCGTTTCCTGAATCCGGATCGTGTGAGTATGCCCGATATTGATATCGATTTTGATGATGAAGGACGTAGCCGCGTTATGGACTACGTTATTGATAAATACGGCTCTAATCAGGTGGCTCAAATTATTACCTATGGTACCATGGCCGCAAAGTCATCCATTCGTGATACCGCCAGAGTATTAGACCTGCCGCTTTTTGATGCCGATAGGATTGCGAAATTGATTCCTAATATGTCGAAACTGAATAAAATATTCGGTTTAAGTGATAAGGAACTGAGTGCAAAATTTAGAGCGGAAGACCTGGAGAAAGTCAATGAACTCCTAAATATTTCCGATGGTAGTGATCTGCAAGCGGAAACCGTAAACCTAGCGCGAACCCTAGAAGGGTCGGTAAGGAATACCGGAATTCACGCCTGTGGGGTGATTATTACTCCCGACGATATTACCAAATTCGTACCGGTTTCCCTAGCTAAAGATTCTGATCTGTACGTGACACAGTTTGATAACTCCGTAGTGGAAGATGCCGGGTTATTGAAAATGGACTTCTTGGGGTTAAAAACATTAACCCTGATTAAAGACACCGTTAAAATTGTAAAAGCAAAACACGATATTCTTTTAGATCCGGATACCTTTCCGCTAGATGATGAAAAGACCTACGAGCTATTCCAACGCGGAGAAACCGTTGGGGTGTTTCAATACGAATCCCCAGGGATGCAAAAACACCTTAAAGATTTAAAACCGACGGTCTTTGATGATTTAATTGCAATGAACGCCCTGTACCGTCCGGGACCTATGGAATACATTCCGAGTTTCGTCCGACGAAAGCACGGGGATGAAGATATAGAGTACGATTTACCAGCAATGGAAGAGTACTTAAAAGAAACCTACGGGATTACCGTTTACCAAGAGCAGGTGATGCTCCTCTCGCAAAAGCTAGCGGATTTCACCAAGGGTGAGGCCGATGTCCTGCGTAAAGCGATGGGTAAAAAGCAAATCGCCGTTCTTGATAAAATGAAACCTAAATTTATCGAGCAAGCCAGTGCCAAAGGGCATGATGCTAAAAAGCTAGAGAAAATTTGGAAAGACTGGGAGGCCTTTGCAAGTTATGCCTTTAATAAATCCCACTCGACCTGCTATGCGTGGATCGCCTACCAAACCGCTTACCTAAAAGCGCATTACCCTGCCGAGTATATGGCGGCCGTATTATCGAATAATATGAACGATATTAAGCAGGTCACCTTTTTTATGGAGGAATGTAAGCGTATGAAACTTGATGTGCTTGGTCCTGATGTTAATGAGTCGTTTTATAAATTCTCGGTGAATAAAGATTATGCCGTGCGTTTTGGAATGGGTGCCATTAAAGGGGTAGGGCACGGTGCCGTAATGACCATCGTAGAAAATAGAAAGGACGGTGAGTATAAATCTATTTTCGATTTAACAAAGCGTATCGATTTGCGTGCAGCCAATAAAAAAGCCTTCGAAAACTTAGCCTTGGCAGGAGGGTTCGATTGTTTTAAAGATACCCACAGGGCGCAATATTTCCATAAGGAAGGTAGTGATTTAACCTTCTTAGAAAAAGCCATCCGCTACGGTGCAAAACACCAGGAGAATGAAAATTCCGCGCAGGTGAGTCTGTTTGGTGGTGCTAGCGATGTGCAGATAGAAGAGCCTCAAGTGCCGCCATGTGAAACCTGGGGTACCATGGAGAAACTAGCCCAAGAGCGCGAAGTGGTAGGGGTTTATATTTCTGGGCATCCCCTAGATGATTTTAGAACCGAAATGAAGAACTTCTGCTCGGGGAAAATCTCCTATTTTACCGACCTACATCCCCATGTGAATAAAGAAATTACCTTTGGTGGGGTGGTCACCGATGTGCAACACCGCGTGAGTAAGCAAGGGAAAGGCTGGGCGCTATTTACAATCGAAGATTATACCGATTCGTACGAATTTCGTATTTTTGGGGAAGAGTATTTAAAACACCGCCACTTTTTAATGGTTAATAACTTCGTGCACGTTAAAGTTTTTGTTCGCGAAGGTTGGGTAAACCGAGATACCGGTAAAAAAAGTGACCCGAGATTGCAGTTTAATAGCTTTCAGCTGCTGCATGATGTCATGGAGAAATACGTGCGTAAACTCTCTATACAGTTAAATATTCGCGACCTGGATCCCGAGAGAATTCAGAAGCTTAAAGGACTTATTGCCATGCACCCCGGAAGTCATTTGTTGGATTTCGTCGTTTATGATAATAAAGAGCAGATAAAATTAGAAATGAATAGCCGCAGGCAAAAAGTAAAGGTGTCTCAAGAATTATTAGACGAGCTCGAAGAACAGCAGGTCTTTTATAAATTGAATTAAACACCCTAATTATAATAGTACAAACCAATTCAGCGATAAAAAAAACAAATGTCAGGTTATACGCTTTGGCACTTTTTTTGACTAATATTGCATATAAACTAGAAGTAAAACTCAATAAAAAACACAATATTATGGCATTAGAAATCACAGATGCAAATTTCGAAGAAACAGTTTTAAAAAGTGACAAACCTGTAATGGTAGACTTTTGGGCTGCTTGGTGTGGACCATGTAGAATGGTTGGACCAATCATCGATGAGGTAAGTAAAGAATACGAAGGTAAAGCAGTAGTAGGAAAGCTAGACGTAGATGCAAATCAAGAATTTGCTGCTAAATACGGTGTGCGTAACATTCCAACAGTATTGGTTTTCCAAAACGGAGAAGTTGTAGGTCGTCAAGTAGGTGTAGCACCTAAAAACGCTTATACTGAAGCTATCGACGCGCTTTTATAGTCGATACACATAAAGAATAGAGAAAAGGTTTGCTGTTATGGCAAACCTTTTTTAGTTTAGGGTATTATTTTTTAGGGCGATTTTTGTTTTACCAAAAAAGTAAAACAAAACCAGGCTCTCACAACTCGCTTCCCGATACCTATCGGGAGAGCTCAAACACATTGCTCCATCCTTAACGCAGAAAATAGGTATGAATTTAACAGACGAACTACATAAAGCCGGCGGGTTTAAAAACCTTGAGCACCTGGCAAAACAAGTCGTAGAAGGCTTCGTTTCCGGAATGCATAAAAGTCCGTTCCATGGGTTTTCGGCCGAGTTTGCCGAGCATAAAATCTATAATCAAGGGGAGAGTACCCGCCATATCGATTGGAAACTCTACGCTAAATCCGATAAGCTCTATACTAAAAGTTATGACGACGAAACCAATTTGCGCTGTCATATCATTCTAGATAATAGCAGTTCTATGCATTACCCCGAAATGCAAAACTTTTCAATAGACCGTTTAAATAAAGTGGCCTTTTCAGCCCTGGCATCGGCAGCCTTAATGCATATACTAAAAAAACAACGCGATGCTATTGGCTTAAGTATCTATAGTGATGCTTACGATTTCTATGCTAGCGAAAAAGGAAGCGAGCGCCACCACCAGATGCTATTGGCTCAGTTGAGCAACACGGTGCTTTCTAAGCCCGCTAATAAGACAACGGAAACGTATAAGTATCTGCATCAAATAGCCGAGAAGATCCACAGACGCTCGCTAATATTCGTGTTTACCGATATGTTTCAAGCCTCAACCGATCATGATAAACTGTTCGAAGCCCTAAGACATTTAAAACATAACAAGCATGAAGTGGTCCTATTTCATGTTTTTGATAAACAAAAAGAGTATCATTTCGATTTTGATAACGCCCCAAAACGCTTTATCGATGTCGAAACCGGGGAGCATATCAACTTATACTCGGAAGTCGTAAAAGAAAATTACGAAAAAATGATAAAAAATTATTTCGACGAATTAAAGGTCAAATGCGGACATAATAAAATTAAATACGTTGAGGCTGACGTAAATAGCGGTTTCGATAGCATCCTTACTAGCTATATGCTCGAGCGCCAAAAGTTCGTTTGAGTAAAAAAAAATAAAAAAAGTTTAAAAAAAGTTTGTGAAAGTGAAAATGTATCCTATCTTTGCACTCGCAATAACGCAACGGTCTGGTAGTTCAGCTGGTTAGAATGTCGCCCTGTCACGGCGAAGGTCGCGGGTTCGAGTCCCGTCCAGACCGCAAAAATTGCTAAAGCTTCAAAGAAATTTGAAGCTTTTTTTGGCAATAAAATTTAGTTGTGTTGTTTTGACAGATGTAGTAGTCTGTCAATGTGGTAGAAGCTATTTATAGCTCAAACCGATGAGAAGCTTTCCTTTTTTCTTCTAGAAAATAGGGATGCTTTTTTGTTTTATAGAGGTTTGGGAATAGTAATTAGTAGCTAGTGATTAGTAAAAAGTAGTTAGTAGCTAGTAAATAGTAGTTAGTCTTAATTCTGGTTCTCTTCATGCATAGAACCTCCATGGATACTTTGAAGGACATGAAGAAGCTAGAGGTTGGAGACTGGAAGCTGGAGACTACACTTTAAGTGAAAAACTAATAGTGAAAAGTGAATAGTGAGTAGTGAATAGTTTGTTTGTGGTGAATTTGAAGGTTATACCTTTTTACAGCATTCGCCAATGCATGTGTAATTAGCTCGAGGTCATAGTTACGAGATGCTAGTTATTTTGTCATTGACTCCGTCGAATCTTCGATTTCTGAGCATAGCGAAGAATCTTATGTTTCTTAGACCTTTAATCTCATTTTATTCTAATTGTCACTTCGAGTGGTTTTCGAAGTATGAGAAAATTGTATCGAGAAGCAAGGATAGAGGCTAGAAGCTGGAAACTGGAAACTGGAAGTTAGAAGTTGGAACTCTTAGTAACACAATGTTCAATTATATGTCATTGACTCCGTCGAATCTTCGATTTCTGAGCAGTGAAGAATCTTGTGCTACATGTGACCATGATCTCATTTTATCTTAATTGTCACTTCGAGTGATTCCGAAGCATGAGGAATTGTATCGAGAAGCAAGGTTAGAGGGTAGTCTGTAGTGAGTAGAGGTGAGTGTTGATTACGGTTCACTTTTAGGTTATATCCTTTTACAGCTATTGTCTTCATTGTTGTTTTGTTTCTAGTATAGTTTTGAATACATATTCCCGAGATGTTTAATGAATTGTCATTCTGAACGCAGTGAAGAATCTTGTGTAACATGTGACCTCGAACAAAAAGGACATCAAACTTCAATTCTGGTACAGATTCTCCAGTCGTAAAAAGTAAATAGTAGCTAGTAAATAGTAGTTAGTTTTAATCTCGGTTCATATCATGCGTAGAACCACCATATCACTTCGAGTGATTACGAAGCAGACTTAGTGAATAGTGAGTAGTGAATAGTTTGATTTTGGTAAACTTGATTGCTATGCTCTTTTACAGCATTCGCCAATGCTTGTGTAATTAGCTCGAGGTCATCGTTACGCGATGCTAGTTATTTTGTCATTTACATCGTCGAATCTTCGATTTCTGAGCATAGCGAAGAATCTTGTGTTTCTTAGACCCTTAATCTCATTTTATTCTAATTGTCACTTCGAGTGGTTTTCGAAGTATGAGAAAATTGGATCGAGAAGCAAGGGTAGAGGCTAGAAGCTGGAAACTGGAAACTGGAAGTTAGAAGTTGGAACTCCTAGTAACACAATGTTCAATTATATGTCATTCTGAACGCAGTGAAGAATCTTGTGTAACA
>JBLWTS010000090.1:0-13696 GCA_048270045.1 Aequorivita sp. | reverse complement strand
GAATATCTTGTTCGTGAGGATCTTGATATAAATGATCTATCCTAGCTGTATTGAAAGAGGAAGCTCGTCTCTTTATTCCGTGCACCTCGTATCCTTTTGACAAAAGTAGTTCAGCCAAATATGCACCATCCTGTCCCGTGATCCCTGTTATTAGTGCTTTTTTCATAATTATTAATGATAGTTAGTTTAAAAAAATTGTTGATTGCGAAGGTACATTTTTTTTAATCTTTTAAAAACAGACCTTCATAGATACAATTACCCTAACGAAACGATTTTTTAAAAAATTGGAATGGCAGCAGCATGAATTTTCCCAATTTATAAGTGGTCGAATGCTTTATTGAATTCAATTCCCTGTTTAAGGTCAATACATTATCTTTTATAGCTAAAAAGTCATTAAAAACCTTCGTAGAATTCCCTTCTTCAACCGAGTAATTTCCGTATGCTTTCAAAAATTCGGTCGATAAAAAGTGCTTATACCCAATAACAAACTCTTCAAATTCTAGCGAAATTGATCTTTTTCGGGCATCTTTTATCAAGACATCAGTATTGACAACTGCATTTTGATATGGATCGCCATACTTTCCCTTGTATTTGTTGTTATGTTCGGTATTCAAAACCTCAGCCATAAACGGTAAGCCTACCCAATCATATAGTTTTTTAACCTCATCATTTAAATCGGCTCTCAAATCTTCATATTTGAGTGTATAGAGATTTGGATTTTTGCTATGTTTTTCACAAAATGCATGAATCGCTTTTGGTGCCAATAACAAATCCCTTCTATAATTATTAAGCTGATACAGATCCTTAATGCTCCATGTCTTTATAATAGAAGTAACCACATCAATGGGGTTTCGTTTTACTATAATAAATTTGCTTTTGGGGAACATTTCAACCATTTCCTCCAAGAGTTCCCAATACCGAGGCGTTTTATCAATAACAAAATTAAAACCCTTTGCCATGGGATCATATAAATCCAATATAAGAGATTTGATCGCCGAGTTAATTTGAATTTCAGGGTGTTTTAATAAGTAATCCTGAAAAGCTTTATAGGTAAGTTTATTATTAAAAACTGCTTCAACAAGCTCAGGTTTTATCTGGTTGGCGAAATACAATAATATCCACGGCTCGCTACACGTGTTAACCTCCATATTGTTGGAAAGTAAGTTTTGCAAATAAGTAGAACCGCTACGAGGTTGAGAAATGATAAATATTAAATTTTCCTCTTTCATGAAGTTGTGAGTTTTTGCTTCATTTTAACCCCCAACTTATTTTTATAATAAGAAATAATCCACCTCGTTGAAGCAACCTTACGAGTAATTGGAAGTTTTCTTTTGAAAAGTTCGTAATATAAAATATCAGTAAAAGATTGAATAGTAATAGGAAGGTTTCTTGTAATAGGTTTATAAAATTCTATTACAGTTTGGGAGGCTTCCTTGTGATATTTATAATCATAAAACTTATCGGCATAATCCCAAATCTGAATCCAGTTTTTATAATGCTGTACTTTAAATTTTCTTACCCCCAATTCTTTTAATCCTGCTTTCGAAACCCCTATTTTAGTTTGACGATAAACAGCCATCTCTTCATCAATAAAACCAAAATAACCATATTTACCCAACACAAAACTCAAGGGAACATCGGTAAATGGCGCCTCGGGAAAATTAAGCAATATTTCAGAAGTTTTAAATATATTTCTAAACATAACAGTGCGAGTTTTTACTCGCATTTTGTTTTCGAAAATAGTCTTTACATCCGTGTTATTAGGGAAATAACCATGACCTTCTTTTGGCGCTTCTATCTCTTCGAAAGAACCATCCTTTTCAATTGCCAACTTTTGCCAATGATGACAGGCCACAAATTGCGGATTGGCTTCTAACAGATCAACTTGTTTCTGGAGTTTTAAGGAATCGATCCAGTAATCATCTCCATCCAATAATGCAATATACTTCCCCCGACAATTTTCAACAATGTCCATGAAATTGGTTCTAACAAAAGCATTTTTAGCTTTTCTTTTTTGCCAGTATTCCCCGCCTTCAGGTCTATCTAATATTCTTATAGTAATTTTTTCTGTATTGCTATACGACCTAATAATGTTTAGAGTGTTGTCTGTTGAAAAATCATCGCCCACAACAATTTCCACCTTAAAGTCTGTTTTTTGCATTAAAATGCTTTCAATAGTTTCTCTAATAAATAGTTCGTTATTGTAAACCATTAAGCGTACACTAACTAGCGGATTTTCAAGCATTTGTTTTCCCTATTACGTAAACAAGTTGGCCTTCAAAAAATGTCTTCTCAAGCTTCCCAGTTTCATAATTAATATATAGTGTATCTATTATTTGCAACGAGGTATCTTTTAGGTATTCGCTAATATCAAAGGGGTTGTGAATATAAACCTTAGTTGAAGTTTGAGTATCTCCTAAGGAGAACCATCCACTTTCTTCCTCATTGCTCCTATCTTTCATTACATTATTCATAACATTCTCAAAGCCATAATAAGAAATATTATACCTGTTATTGACATCAAAGATAAGAATACCTTTCTCAGATAAAAGATTATCAATTTTATGAAAAAATTCTATTCGATGATTTTTTGATGGAAAATGCCCTAAAACATTCCACAGACAAGAAATAAAATCATATTCCTCGTTAGTATTAAATTCAAAAAAAGACACCTCATGATGTATAACCTGCTTATCATCTAATAGCCTCAGCATTCCAGCGCTATCATCTAATAAGGAAAGTTTAGATAAATTTAACTCCTTTGCAATTTTAAGTGCCCTTCTTCCGTCTCCTGACCCAATATCTAAATAGTTTAAATTTGAATAACCCTTCATTTTTTCAACCACCAAATCATCAATAGCATTCAAATATGACAATCTCTCATTGGATTGTGCACTATAAGAATTCGCGATACTATCATAATATTCCTTAGAGTTTTTCATAAGTAATTGTATTTTGACATGGAATGCTTGGCGATGGTATTAAAAGTATTTATTTCACTCTCAGAAAGGATCTTCTGGTATTTTCCAATATTGCTCAAATCTGGTGGTTGAACCAATTTCTCCTTCCATTTAAAGAACTCTTCAGGTTCTATATCCTTTGAATCCTGTAAATAATATTCCAATTGAGCCTTAGTCGTTTCCAAACCTAAGGGACTTAAAACCTTTTGCAAAATTGATTCAGGAGAAATTAATAATTCTTCATACTTAATTTGAACAACCTGATGCTCCAGGAAAGTACTTAAAACTCCCTCTATCGCAATATTATTAGAATCCCAAACCGCTGCAATTTCAGCAATTTCATTTGGAAGATGTGGCGCGTAACGAGTGGTGACATTTTTTAAATTTATCTCCTTGTATGAACAGGCTACATCTCTCCCATCTCTAATTAAATGAACTATATAGGCCTCTGGATAATAAAATTTTATCTTGTCTAATTGGTCTACCCACAGCCCATTCTTGTCTCCCCAATATCTTGGCTTTTTATTATCCTTAAGAGAATAAAAATAGTACACAAGACTGTTTAAGTGAGCATAACTGATTATGGAAAAACGACTTAAATAATTCTTTAACTCTTTCCTATTAAGATTCCACGTTTCAAATTTCTTAGAATTGTATAAATCCTCAAGATAAACTTCTAAATCAACATTGTTCCATTTTCCATATTTCTCTTCTAACCACAGAAAAAAGTGAGACTCAGGTGGAATACAGATTTCTGGATGACTGTGAAGCATTAATCTTAAAAGGGAAGTGCCAGACCGTTGGTTTCCAATTATAAAAACAGGCCTGTTCCATAAAAACTCGGACATTTTAGGAGACTTTATTTTTTATTATTTCAATAATCTTATCTTGCTCACATTCAGTCAACTCTAAATATAAGGGCAAACATAAGACTCTTTCAGAAATACTTTCCGAAATAGGCATCTCCTTGCTTTCTACGTAATTCAGGGTATTAAGGGAAGGATAAAAATACCTGCGAGGATTAATTTGCTCCTTTGATAACTCATCCACTAGAGCTAACAAATCTGTTTCAGATTTCAAAATTATGGGGTAATAACTATAATTCCAATTACAATTTTCTCGAATTCTAATGCTTTGAATATGCAATGCATTAAACGCATCCTGATACCTTTTTACCAAAAACTCACGTCTCTCCAGTATCTTTTCTAAATATGGGAAAACAGCTAGTCCCATAGCTGCTTGTAATTCACTCATTTTTGCGTTTATGCCTACAGCACTAAAAACCGCTGGTCCCGCATGTCCAAAATTATGAAAATCAAAAGCCGCTTTCCGCACTCCATTATCCTGACAAAAGAAGGCTCCGCCTTCTCCGGTATGAAACAACTTGGTGGCATGAAAGCTACAAGTGCTCACATCGCCGTAATCAAAAATGCAATTCCCTTTATAGGTGACTCCAAAACAATGAGCGGCATCATAAATCACTTTCAGATTATGCTTTTGCGCTATAATTTCAATTTCTTCTACAGCACATGGATTTCCAAAAACATGCGTTGCCAATATACCCGTTGTTTTTGATGTTATGGCAGCTTCAATCTTGGTTTCGTCTATAGTAAGATACTCGGGATGAATATCTACAAATACGGGCGTGCAGCCTTCCCAAACAATACTGCTAGTAGTAGCCACGTAACTAAAAGGGGTGGTTATAATTTCCCCACTAAGCCCTAATGCCTTAATTGCTATTTGCAATGGCAGGGTGCCATTTGTCATAGCTATTAATGGAGGAGATTGAAGGTAGGACTGTAGCTTTGCTTCTAGTTCTTGCACTAAAAGTCCGCGATTGGTCAACCAGCTATTTTCCCACACTTTATTTAAAATAGCCTGATATTCCTCGTGGGGTGGTAAAAAAGTTTTGGTTACGTTAATTGATTTGACCATTATGCTAAATATCTTTTTTAAATTTCAATTAAGAACGGCATATTGTAATATCTCCCCTATTAACTTGGATTTTTAATTAGGTAAGAAAATTAATTACTTTTATTTCTGTGAGATTGATAACCTTCTTCAACATTAATCTTGAAAAAATCTCCTAATTTAGTCCATTTCATCGGATCCTCTAGTTCAAGATATATTAACCTCGATTCATCAAAATAATTAAAGAAATCAACAATCTCTTTATTTCGTAATTCGTATATGTTTTTGTAATGTAATCTATGCTCCTCCTTAAGATCCATGAGATTATCGACAACTTTAATATTTTTATAGTCGTCATTAGGGTTAGATGCATAATTCTCATAGTATTCCCACTCCCTCTTATAAAGCTTTGAGTGTCGAAAAGCATTTCCTAATGTCTTCCCATTTGAATGACTCATTAAAGAGTCATACCACTTATCCGAATTCCTTTTAAAAAGAATAAATTTTGAATTTGGGAATCGATGAAAAAGAAATCTATAGAAATCACCTTCCCACCAAGGGTTATCCTCAAAAACTTGAAACTTATTAAATCCATTAGTGTTAAATATAGTTTCGTAATCTCCTATGAATCTTGATTCAGACCATTCCATGCTCCTTTCGTAACTATATCCAGCAACTTTAAACCCATGATCTCTAAAAAACTGGCCCACAGAAGTTGTGCCCGTTCGTTGCATTGACAAACAAAATATTTTTGATTGGTTTCCTGTTTTAAATAACATTTAAGCTTCTTTAAATTTATATTCTGCCTTAAGCAAAAAAGGTTGCCATATTTCCCTGTCGTGACTTATTTGAAATGAAAGTATACTATTCATTCGTAAAATAGGTGCTCTCGTGTCTCGATCATTAACATTAATATTCAAAGAATAAACCCCTTTTGAAAGTTGAATTTGTTTATGCAACATACGGAACTCTATTTTATTCTCATCGGTTAAAACGGTGTTATTAATGCTGTTTGATTCAAAGACGGCAACCGGTCTTTGTTCTTTATCAAAGACAATCACTGTAAACCTAGGAATTTCTAAAGATTTTAATAATTTAAAACGAAAAAACAATTCAAAATCATCTCCCCATTGTATTTGTGCCACACTTCCGGATGATTCTATAGAATTACATAACCCTATATTTTCCAATGAAATACTTCCATCGTCAAAAATCACATTACTCTCATTATCTGCAAACCGTGTATAATATTGATCAATCGCCTTGCCTACATCATCTCCTTGAAACTTAGCCTTTCCTTTGTCCATCAGAATAATCTGGTTACAAATACGCGAAACCATCGGCATATTATGTGAAACAAAAACAATAGCCGTATTTGGTAAAATAGTATCAATGGTTTTAAAACATTTCAACACAAATCCCAAATCCCCTACCGCAAGTACTTCATCAATTATCAAAACATCAGGTTCCATCTGGGCTGCAACTGCAAAGCCCAAACGCACCTTCATCCCACTGCTGTAATTCTGAACAGGCATATCGATAAACTCGCGTATTTCAGCAAAGTCTATAATTTCCTCTATTTTTTCGTTTATCTCTTTTTTGGTAAAACCTAAAATGGCACCATTGTTATAAATATTTTCTCTACCTGTGAGAATAGGGTTAAAACCTGCTCCCAATTCTATCAAGGCTCCAACCCTGCCCTTTATGGTTATTTTTCCAGCATCTGGATTAATAAGTCCGTTTAAAATCTTTAGCAACGTACTTTTTCCTGCCCCATTATGACCGATAAGACCTAAACATTCACCACGTCGCAGTTCAAAACTAATATCCTTCACAGCCCAAAACTCTTTGGGTCGCAGACTCCGCTCATCGCGGTTTCCTGATAAACCACTTGCCAAATCCTTCATCCCATACCACAGACTGGTTTTAAGGTCTTTACAGAACTTTTTAGAAAGGTTTTCTACTTTTACAAGGACTTCGCCTGCCATTTGATTATTGAGTTAATGTGTTACTGGGAGTTTACAGTATTTTATTAATTTTTAATGGTTATTAAATTGTTTTTCAATTCAATATTCCATTCCAGTTTTATTTTCATTTTCGCCTTCATTTTCAATTTCATCTCATCTCATTTAGGTTCCCGAGCGAAGCCGAGGGGCAGTTTCGATTTCGATTTCATCAGGAACTCATCCGTTCCACCAAAATTGGAATCGAAATTCTATAAAACACTAAAGCAAGGAAAAACAAAGGTATACAAGTAGCTACGACAATTAAAAAATAAGTTAAGTAAGTTGGAGGCATTCCTACAGCCAAATCCCTAGCTGTTAAAATAATAGGAGTAAAAGGGTTCATTTCCATCACCGTTTTCATAACGCCACTTTTAGGAATCGCGTAAACAACAGGCGTCACATACATAAGGAACTGCAAACTAAAAGTTATCAATTGCCCAATGTCCTTATATAACATCCCTAATGGGGTTATAAAGAGTCCAACCGTGGTTCCAAATAACACCCCACCTAATATAGCCAAAGGAAAAAGCAAAAGGCTCCAATGAAATCCAACTCCAAAAAGGAAAATAAAAACCAATAGTAACACTACCTTAATAGAGCTATTGAAAAGCAATTTATATACACCCGACATAACCAAAGCTTCCTTTGGGAAATTAATTTTAGATAGAATGTTTTTAGCACCAGAAGTACTTTTAATAGGAGAATTTATTGCGTCGGAAATAATAGACCAAAGCAAGGTTCCAGCAAAAGCGTAAACGGGATAAGGAATACCCGTGTCTGTTACGCGAACCGTACCTGAATTATTAAGAAAAATCCAAACGAAAGCGGTAGCCAAAGGAGTTACAAATGCCCATAGAATACCCAGGTAACTTTGCCTATATTGAGCTTGAATATCTCTCTTGGCCAATTGAAAAGCTAAAAAACGAGAGTTTTTTATATCCATCAAGCTATCCCTCAGTATCTTGCCGAGACGCAGATTGTTTTCCTTTTGATAGATTTTTGTTTCCAATTCCATTAAGTGGGAGGTATAATTTTTTCCGAGTGCAAATATAGAAAATAAATAGAACGCAGGAGTCCCATTCTAAATTTCCCTCCTTCAACTTTCCTAATTAGCTCCTAAATAAGTTGTTCCAAAAACAATGTTCCTAAAACAAATTCAAAATTCAGATTCAGAAGGACGGGTCATTCTCGTAGACTCCAAATAAATAAGCCATAGTTAAGTCATAGATAAGCCATTAAAGTTCATAAAAAAATCATCCCAATTCCAAATCCCCTTTCGTTCAGTATTTAAACTCATAATGTAGCCTTCCCCAAAAACAGGACAGTTTAAATTCGAATTTACTAACTTTAAATTCAAACTTTCATTATTCATAATTCATACCCCCCTCCACTCTGTTAATTAGTTTTAGGAAAATTTTAAGACAGCTATAACATAATTAAAAAAAAGGTTCTATATTTCGCCTCGCTTAGATTAACAACAAAATAGAATTAACTTATTAGGAATTATTGACCTTTTTTAACGCTTCCATTAGATTTTCGTTTTTTCAAAAGCTCGAAACTCTAACGGTGCGTTAAACTTTTTACTAACTAACAATGAATATTAATTAAACTAAACTCAATTATGAAAAAAACTGTATTTTTTCTTTTACTGCTGCTGGCCTCCACTCTCTCGTGGCAGGGCTATGCACAAATTGAAATTGGACCACAAAGTGGCACAACGTCATACACTCCCATTAATGGCTTATATGATTACTCATATAGTCAACAAATAGTCTATAAAAGTGAAATAAACGCCAGTGGATCCATTTCGTCCCTATCTTTTTATTTTGTCTCTTGTTCCACTACTTCTAAAAATGATGATTGGACTATTTATATGGGCCACACCACGAAAACAGGATTTACAACTACCACAGATTGGATTCCATCTGCTAGTATGACTCAGGTATTCTCGGGAGCGGTAACTTTTCCAGCCCCAAATAACATGATGACGATTACCTTTGATGACTCTTTTCCCTATAACAATTCGGACAACTTAGTTATTGCTGTACTCGAAAACAAAGCTGACTATTCCTCTACTTCATTTGGAAGAACCGCAGATTATACCGGTTCCAATCGTTCGATTTATACTTCAAGGGATGATACACCTATTCTGGCAAGTGCCCCTCCAACTGCCAAAGCGAGGTATAATTATCTTAATAATATGATCTTGGGCGGTATCCAAGTAGCTTGCCCCAAGCCAACGGCTTTAGCTACTACAGGCGTAACGACAACTTCTGCCTCTATTTCTTGGACAAACAATGCGGGTTCAGCCGCGTACAGCGTTAAGTACGACACTGCATCAGGTTTTGACCCAGACTCGGCGGGTACTGCTGGAACTGTTTCTGGCAATACGGCTACTCTATCTTCACTTACTCCAAATACCACATATTATTTTTATGTTCAAGCGAATTGTGGCGGAGGGGATGGAAACAGTACTTGGGCAGGCCCAGTAAGTTTTAAAACACTTTGTAACGCTGTAGATTTATTGACTGAGAATTTTGAGACCTACGCCACTGGATCCATAGTTCCCGATTGCTGGGCGCGAATTGTTCCTGCTACTAGTGCAGGATCTCAAACTGTAAGCTCAATCAGTACTCCTATTGGAACCCGACATATATATCAATATACTGGCACAACACAGAATCCTGTAATTGCCGTACTTCCCCGATTTAACAATATAAATGCAGGCACTCATTGGTTGAGATTTAATGCGAAAGTTAGTTCAGGAGCCCCTGGTACTTTAGTTGTTGGCTACGTTACCGAAACGACAGATGGATCGAGCTTTACGACTCTTCAAAATCTAAGTATTACAAATACAGCCTATGGAACCACTCCAGATTATGCTCTTTCAGAGTATAAAGTTGCCGTTCCTACCTCCGTTCCTAGCAATGCAAGATTAGCTATCAAAAGTTTAAATGATGGTAAATCCTACTATTGGGACAATGTAAAGTGGGAGGTAGCTCCTTCGTGTTTGCCACCTTCAGATTTAGCAGTGGATTCCTTAACAGCAAATTCTGCAATTATTAGCTTTACAACAGCCGCCTCTCAAAGCGATGTTTATGTAGTAGCAGCGGGTGGAACAGCTCCAGATGGAAGCACTGTGCCTACCTATGTTGGAGTGACCTCTCCAACTAGCATTAGTAGTTTGACTTTCAATACCAATTATCATGTATATGTTCGTGCAAATTGTGGTTCTGGTGATTTAAGTACTTGGGCAGGTCCATTGGCTGTGTTTACAGGATATTGTCCTTCTGTACCAACAAGTAATGATGGTCAAGGAATTGGTAATATACTAGTGGGCAGCACCAATTTTGTAGGTTCTGATATCTTTTATTTGGATTTTACTGGGCAACCTGCTGCAGATTTAACAGCTGGACTAACTAGCAATGTTCAGGTTACTTTTAAAACAGGGGCTACTTATTACACCTACGTTTGGATTGACTTAAATGATAATTTAGTTTTTGAACCTTCCGAATTATTATTTCAAGGGGAATCTGCAAGTGCAAACCCAACAACTTTGGATGCTTCTTTCCCAATGTCTGTTGCTGCACCTTTGGGGATTCATCGTATGCGAATTGGAACGTCAGATCTTCAATCTACTCCCAACCCTTGCTATAGTGGAACATGGGGCGTTACGGCTGATTTAAATATTAATGTAACAGCACCACCCTCTTGCATACCCCCTTCTGACTTAACCGTGGATGCGGTTACTACAACAACTGCTGATGTCTCTTGGACTTTAGGCGGATCTGAAACTGCATGGAACATTTCCTGGGGAACTCCTGGTTATACCGTTGGAGGTGCTGGTGAAATAGGTACGGGTACTGCTGGTCCAACCGCCACTTACACAATCAGCACTGGTTTAAGTGTAGATAGCCCTTATGAATTTTACGTACAGGCCAATTGTGGCGGCGATTTGAGTCCTTGGTCTTCAGCTAAATCATTCAGGACAGCCTGTGGTGCTATAACCACATTTCCATACACTCAAAACTTTGATGGGGTTACTGTTCCTGCACTACCAAGTTGCTGGACTCAGAATAATGCCAATGCAGACGGGACTGAATGGATGACTTATACCACTTACGGAATCGGATCCTCAAAAGCGGCAGGTCTTTACACCGATTATAATGGTGGTGATAATGACGATTATTTAATTTCGCCACAAATTACATTAACAGGTAATGAGATGTTGCGTTTTTCAGTGAGAGCGAGAAGCACAGGTGAGCCTAATGATTTTAAAGTGGTGCTTTCCACAACCGATTCGGCTCCTGCTAGTTTTACTGAAGAATTAATGGCATTGACAACCGTGTCATCCACAACATATCAAGAATATTTAATCAATTTGAGTGCATATATTGGAGATGTTTATATCTCCATCTATGTGCCAGCGGGTGGTCTTGATGGCTACTATCTGTATGTAGATGATTTTATTGTGGAAACCCTTCCCGCTTGTCCAGACCCAACTGCTTTAACAATTGGGACTGTAATGCCAACTACCGCCGATGTTTCATGGACTGCCGGTAATACTGAAACCAAGTGGAATATTTCATGGGGAACTTTTGGTTATACTGTTGGAGGTGCTGGTGAAGTTGGCAACGCGGTTGTTAATACAACACCAAGCAAAACCCTTACAGCATTAACTGCAAACACTGTATATGAATTTTACGTACAAGCCGATTGTGGTGGTGGTGATGCAAGCGCTTGGGTAAAATCAGGTTCTTTCCAAACACCATGTGTTGCTGGAACGGTTCCATTTGCAGAAGGTTTTGAGTCTGGAAACACAAATCAAGCTACTCTTGCAGGTTGCTGGTCACAAGAAAGCGTAACTGGAACCCAAGTATGGATTGCCAATACACTAACCACAACTAATCGTGCACCGAGAACAGGTAGTTTCGATATCACTTTGCGATATGGTAACACAGACTGGATTTTCTATGCTCTTGACCTTACAGGAGGCACTGCTTATGAGTTGAAATTCTATGCCAGACAAGATACTGGTTCGGGAGCTACCATTCAAGCTGCATTTGGAACTGCCAATACTGCCGCCGCTATGACCAACGCTATCGTTGCCTCAACTGCGGTTACAAATGGTGCATACCAAGAGTTTTCTGGTATTTTTACACCAACAACCGATGGCATCTATTATATCGGAATACAAGCTAACGTTACTTTTTCACCCAACTGGTTTACTTTGGATGATATCAGTGTTGAGCTGGCTCCTTCGTGTCTTCAACCAACAGCTTTGGCTACAACTGCTTTAAGCCAAAACACAGCAGATATCGAGTGGACTGCGGGAGGTTCGGAAGCTTCTTGGAATGTTGCTTGGGGAACCCCTGGTTTTGATCCAGCGCTCGAAACCACGAATATTGACTCTTCCATTACAGAATCATACCAAATTACAGGTTTAAATGGCAGTACCCAATATCAAGTTTATGTACAAGCAGATTGTGGTGGAGAAGAAAGCTCTTGGACGGGTCCCTTAAGCTTCAGTACTCTTATCGCCAATGACAACCTTTGCGATGCGATTGCATTGACCATTGACGCCACCTCTGCAGGTAATGCCTACACTAATGTTGGTGCTACTGGCCAAACCAATGAGCCTGTTGGCTCATGTTGGTTTAGTGCAGGAACACCCAAAACTGTATGGTTCAGTTTTGTTGCCCCAGCTAGTGGTAACGTGACTGCTACTACCGATATTATGGGCGGTACATTGAGCGATACGCATATTGCCATTTATGAGGCCGCTACTGATTGTAACGATCTTTCTACTCTCGGAGCACAAGTAGGTTGTGATGAAGACGGTGGTGATATAGTTGGCAGTGGATGGACGTCTGTTGCAACAATGACTGGACTGGTAGGTGGCGACACTTATTATGTACAAGTAGGTGGCTATGGCACTAACACAGGCACTTTCGGTCTTGAAGTAAACGACGATGGAGTGGATGGTTTTGTCTATTACAATGGTGCTTGGCTTCCAAGTGACCCGAATGTTAACGCCACTGGTACTGATAATATCACTGTTTCAAATGGTGTAACTAGCTTTACTGGAAATATAGAAGTGAATAATATCACTGTGCATAACGGCGCAACCTTGAACATTGAAGGTGTTTTGACTATCAATGGAGATATTACCAACAATGGTAACCTTGTGTTCGTGAGCACTGCTACTGCCAACGGAGAACTTGCTGAAGTATCAGGAGGTTCTACTGTAACAGGAAATGCAACAGTACAACGTTATATGAAGAACAGACGTTCCTACAGAATGGTAAGTAGTGCTGTAACTACTGCAAACTCTATCCATGCAAACTGGCAGGAAGGCGCAACTAGTAGCACTAATAACCCGAATCCAGGTTTTGGAACGCATATCACAGGTACCACTACCGACCAAACCAATGGTTTTGATGGTACTAACAGTGGTAACTCTTCTATGTTCACTGTGAATGTTGATTCACAACAATTTGAGCCTATCGCCAACACTGATGTCAATAAATTGACTGCAGGTCAGGCTTATTTATTGTTTGTACGTGGAGACAGGAATGTTGACCTAACCAATCCTAATGATAACGGGTCTAGCGCTACAGTACTTCGTGCTACAGGTTCATTAGTTACAGGTAGTCAAACCCAAAACTTTGCTTCTGATGAAATAGGGAACATTGTAATGTTCGGAAATCCATACCAGAGCGTGGTGGATGTAAACAGCGTATTTGCAGCTTCTACCAATTTGAACACAGCATATTACTATGTTTATGACCCAACTTTGGCAACTTATGGTGGTTATGT
>JBLWTS010000089.1:0-13982 GCA_048270045.1 Aequorivita sp. | reverse complement strand
CCGGTGCGGGAAGTTATGACCTGGTTAATTATTTGAGGTTAAGACTTTTTGTTCGTTATGACCTTCATTACCCAATTATTAAGAAACCGGAAGCTCCGACCTATAAAATGTGGGCAGAAGTGTTTGATAAGGAATTTGTGAAACTAGAAGGGCCAATTATATTAATAGGACACTCACTGGGTGGGGCTGTGCTTTTAAAATATTTATCGGAAGCAAAACCGAAGATAAGGATTTCCCAATTATATTTAATTGCGACCCCCTATTGGGGTGCGGATGGTTGGGTAAATGATGCTTTTGAATTGAGAAATTCTTTTGAAGAAGAGCTGGAACCAATTAGTAAGGTGTTTTTATATCATTGTGAAAAGGATTCTATAGTTCCCTTTAACCATTTGGAATATTATAAAAAGGCTTTTCCAGGTTCTATAATTAGGGCATTGAAGGGAGATGACCATGCTTTTTCCAATGGATTACCTGAATTAATTATGGATCTTAGGGAGTAGAAGGATTTATGGAGATCAAACTTTTGAAGCCCTTCATTTATTACCTCCTTACCTTTTTATTGATATTTTGAATATTCCATTTACTTCCAATTCTGTTAATATCTATGGTGTTATATTGAATATTCTAACCAATTTTTCAAGCTTGGTTTGATCATCAAGAACAGTCCGATATACCCATTTATAATGATCTTGTTGCCAAAAAATCATTATTTGATATGCTCTCAACTCTCCAAAAAGTTTTTTCAAAGCCTTATACTCCAGATAACAAATAATGATATGAAAATACGTATCTATTTCTCCTCCGCTTCCTTCAGGAAAATCGATTTTAGGGTTTGGATACATTGATTTTAATTGAACAAGTAACTCGTCTTTCAATTTGTGATTGCTTATAAACCAATGGAGTTGTTCATGGATAAATGTTGACAACATCAGGTCATCATCCTTTAGGTGACGAGTATTCAATGTTAGTATAGGATGGCTATGCGGAATTAATTGATATCCACTTTCAATGACTATTTCTTTTGTATATATCCATTTTTTAATATCATACGTTGATATCAATTTTAGCAATTGATTTTTTGTTTGAATCTCAAGAGTATCTTGGTTGGTCAACTTTATATTAAGTTGGTTATTTTGAGCCAAGGAATAACCAGTTGTTAGGATGATAAGTAGGAGAAGAATATATAAGGTTTTCATTTAAAGAATGGCTTGCTTTTTTAGTTTTATTCATAACAGTTATTTTTTGAGAAGTTACAGAAGTTATTAAAATAGATTGCACGCAACAACCAAACTCAAAATTCAAAAGAAATTTAAAATGAGAAGGACTTGGAATTGCCTATAGTTGCTATGGTATGGGGTACTATGTTATTATATTCCTTATTAGAAAGAGGCTTTAAGGAATTGAGACTGCCACTCTTCTAATAGCAACTTTCTTTATAACCACTCCTGGTGCATCCCAATTAGCAGAAGGAGGGGTAGCTGCTCGTGCCTGATTTGCATTTTCAAATAAGATAAATCCAAATCCTTCACCATCAATAGGATCCACCCAATACCCAGCAATGAATCCGGTGGTATTTTTCACCTGAGGTAAAATATCTTTTGTAAAAGTGGCTGCCGCTTGTGGGGCATATTCAGAATCGATGTAAAGGTTAATAAGGGCTGCATACATAATTAGCAGATTTATTTTTTAATATTTTTCATTGGAATTATAGGCATTTGCGACCTATTAAGTAAGGAATGATGCCATTTTTCGAACTTTTTAATTTTCATAGGCTACTACCCATCTTAATACAAGTCATTTATGCGAAAATATTTTTATGCCATTCGTCTCCCATTTGTTGACATTCTCAATTGTGGCGGGTAGAATGGATTTCAGTTTTGTAAGTCATAATATCATTTTCTGTAAATTTTAAATTGTGATGTACCATTAGGAATATATACTTATGCTATAATTTGGTTCATGGGATTATACAAATTTCAAAAGCATAACAATTTGACCTAAATGATATGCATCGTGATGCATTATTCCGTGAATATGTTCATAATAAGACACATTATTTGGGGTATAAATGATTTCTAATTTTCCATCTTCGAAATTATGGAGTACTTTAATCCACTCTTTTTGAGTATTGTGCAATTCTTCCAATGTTTTAGTCCACGCCGCTTCCGATGAATCTGTTATGGGTTCAAAATAATTTGTGGGAGGGCTATCCATTGTCCTGCCCTGAATTCTTTCCAATACATTTTCTCGCCAACGAATGATGTGATTCACAATCTCCCAAATAGAATTACAATTTGGAAGTACTTTTGTCGATGCTTGATTAGCAGATATTTTATTTAAAGTGGGTACAATAATCATATCACCCCAGGGCTTGCCGTTGTACAGATTCTCAAAGAGGTAAATAATTCTATCTTTTTCCATAATATTCACGATTAATTATAGGTTTTGATCTTTGCTTTTCAATTCAATGCCTCCCAATATTACTATCGACACAGTAAGAATTGGAAAAGTGGTCAAGTTTTAATCATGCAAATTGAGTACTTCTTTTTTCGAAGTACCGTTAAAACTTCGGTGTTTATTGATATAGGATTTCATTATCATTTCCCATGATTGCCAAATCTATAGCAAAGGAAGATAATTACTGTTTTTTAAAATTGTATTAATCCGACAGCCATCTTTCATCCTTTCCGGGGCTTTTCTTTTGCTAGGGAAGTCCATGGCTAAAGTTCAGGAATATTCAAACCTTGACTTTAAATTGAAATTCAAAGCCTATTTCAGATGTAAACTCTGATATTGAGATTAAGGGGCTTAGTAATACTTTCTTGGTTAGGTTACTTTGAAGAAAATTAAGGGAGTTTTTGGGGATGAACCCTGATTTTTTTTTATTAGCAGGAGGTCAGGCAATATTTTCTGCAAATTTTAAAGTTGTCGCGTTTTTACAATTTCGGCTGTCAAGGTTGATTGACTTTTGTCTGTAAGATTAATCAATCGATTTTTTTATGAAAAAAATATTTTTAATAGTTGCCGTACTATTTATTGGTACGATGGGTTGTGAAGAACCCAAGAAGATCAAGGTCGAGAAAACCGTAATTCCATCCAAACATTTACAAAAACCAAGAAACATGAAAAACTTTGTATCCATTTTTGAAATTCCCGCAACTGATATTGCAAGAGCTATTAATTTTTACCAAGAAATATTGGGCATCTCCATTGAGAGCATGGATTTGGGTGAAATTCGCATGGGGTTATTTCCTTATGAAGAACAATTAGTAACGGGTGTAATAATTGAAGGAGACGGGTACCAACCTTCGGCCAATGGGGTAACAATTTATTTGAACGGAGGTGATAATCTCCAAAACATTCTAGATAAGGTGGAAAAGAACAGAGGAAAAATTGTAGTGCCCAAATCGCCCCATGCGGATGAAAGTGGATTTTTTGCCATTTTTCTGGACACTGAAGGGAACAAAATTGGGCTTCATTCGCCGAATTAACATGGGTAACGAGATGATTGCCTCCGGTTGGGGAGTTAGGATTTCTTTTGATAGCCTTGGATATAATCCGGATTCGTTGAATCCTTTGATTTTGTTATAAACTTTAAAAAATTTTCAAATTATGAAAAAGCTTTTAACTTCCATTTTTTTATTTTCAATTGCCATTCCTAATTTAATAGCGCAATGGAGCACACATTCTGACATTAACGAGAGTGTCCGCGCTGGACATTCAATAGGTTACAGTAAGGATGGTGATGGTTATCTTTTTATTGTTTCCGGAAGAAATGAAGATGAGATAATTACTCCCATTACCCAACGCTATCAACTGAGTACGGATAGTTGGATCAATTTGGCGCCACCGCCCACGCAATTGTTGGGGGGAGCTGTTGCTATTTTAAAGGATACATTATATACAATAGGAGGATTATTGACTACACCGGGAAATGCAATTAGGACCGTACGGAAATATGATATTTCATCGGACATTTGGTCTGAGGGAGCTGATTTTCCTCGGAGTATTGTGGATGCCAAAGCAGTAGCTTATCAGGATAGTCTGATTTACGTGGTAGGTGGGTATCAGCATAAAACTTATTTGTACAACAGCACTTTTAACCGTTGGCGAGAGGCGACTTCTATTTTACCTTCTGGCAGTAGGTTAAGTTGGGGCGGTTTTGCAATCTATGACGATAAATTGGTTTACATGTGCGGTAGTGACAACTTCCTTTCAAATAATTATTGGAACACTGTATGGGTTGGAACCATTGATGCAAATGACAGATCGATCATAAATTGGGAGGAAAAAACTCCATTTCCTGGAGAGAGTAGAACTTTTTTTGATGCCCATACTTGGCGGGATGGAATTATAATGACGGGGGGCAGTGTAGACAATACATTCGGTACTTATTCTGATGAGACCTATTTTTATAATCCGAATACGGATGTTTGGCATCAATTGCCTCCAAAGCCTACGGCCTGGTTAACGGGTAATAGCGGTTCGGTTGTTATCGATGACATTTCTAAATTGATATGTGCTTCAGGATATCAAACTGATTATCTTTATGGAACAGAGATTTTCTCACAGGAGGGAAGCCTTTCCATTGGCGATACTACTTGGAACGATTGTGGCAAAGAGGGCACGGTTTTTTTTAATGATGGTATGATAAACCTGCAATTATGTATGATTAGAGGAGGAAATGTTAATATAGAAGTGATTGATATGTATGGAAGGTGTATAAGAGCACTTAAAGAAAGAATAACCTCTGCAGGGAATTACACCTTTGCTTTAAATTGTACCAACCTGCCGACGGGCATGTATTTCTGTAGAATAAGCCACGACAATGTTGTTCAGGTTCGAAAGATATTAATAGACAACTAATGTAATTTTAATCAAGGGGTTTTTAAATACGTACAGGCTTTCAATCGAATTGAATTTTATAAAGGAGAACTTAAAACTATTACTATGGATCGTAAAAGGTTAATGTGGGTATTTTTTTATACTTTAATTGGTATGGTGATTTCCCAGCAAGTGAGATCACAATCTAATGCAAGTATTTTATCCAAGCAGGAAGTTAGCAGCGTGGTGGATTCAATAAAGGTACTTATTAAAAAGAATTACTATGATCCTTCTAAAGCAAAATCCATGGTTGAGGAATTGGAGAAGCGAAAATTGTATTATTTAAAATATTCAAACAAGGATAGCCTTTCTAAACGGATGAGTCTGGACCTTAAAAATATCAGTAATGATAGTCATATGTATTTGCAGGTATTAAAAAAAGGGGATGAGGGCGCTCTGGATTGGGAAGCGTATGAAACCGAGCAAGAAATAAAGAAGAATTTTGGTTTTATGGAAATTCAGATTCTCAGTGGGAATATAGGATACATGAAAATAATCGAATTTATGCATCCTCATCGGTCCATGCCGACTGCAGTGGCGGCATTGAAATTGGTAGAGAACACTGAGGGGCTAATAATTGATTTAAGGGATAATGGGGGAGGGTATCCTGGTATTATGGAATATATATTGGGTCATTATTTTAAAGGGGCACCTGAGCTTCTTTCTCGAACTCTTTTAGGAGATGGCAGTTGGACCACAACTTTTACTACGGATTTACTTATGGGAAAATTGCGAATTGACACCCCTTTATATATTTTAATTAACGAACGCACTGCATCGGCAGCGGAGTATATGGCGTATGCTTTACAGGCTTATAAAAAGGCAAAAATAGTAGGGCAGAAAAGTGCTGGAGGTGCTAATAGAAATGAGTATTTTTTATTGCCAAGTGATTTTCGAATTTCCATTTCCGTATCCAGTCCATTAATTATTAAAACCGATGCGAATTGGGAAGGGGTTGGGGTTATACCTGAAATTATTTCGATGCATCCGAAGGAAGATGCTTTAATTGAAATTCGCCAAGACGTAGGTAGCGAATAGTCTTTAGGTAACAGGTGATTTTGATTCGTTTATTTGCCGAGTAATTCCCTTTTAACCTTTACCTTTTATTTTAGATCTAATTCCATTTCATATTGTTCAACAAAAATATAGAACCCCAGAGATTTAAGGAATTGATTTGTTTCCGAGCAGTTGGCATCAACATTTATCAACAGGGGAGGAGTTTTAATTGAAGAATAGAGGACATTAAAAAGTTGGCCAGCGCATCCGGTGTTTCTGTGTTTTGGATGGACTGCAAATTGTTTTATTTTATTGGAAAATCTACAATAGATTAGGTAACCCACGAGTTTCGACTTAAGATATGCGGCATAAATTAAAAGGTCTGAACTATACTTTGGTAGAAAAAACAAGGAATTTTGCCAAGTGGGCATCCACGACCAAAATTTGTAGAACTCATCCCAGTTAACTTCGTTTAGCTGTTTTATTTCAAATAATCGGTTATTGTCCCACTTCACTTTACCGTTGTGCTTGTAACAATTTAGCTTTCTGGTAGTGAAGAATCCTATTTTCCTATAGGATTTAATTGCCCCTATATTTGAGGATATCACTTCCAGTTTAATTTTGGAAATACCTTCTTTTTTCAGCAGTGGAAGAATGAAGCTATACATGGACAGAGTTAGGTTTTTCCCTCTCCATTCCGACATCACGCCCGTTCCTGCATTATAAGCATATTTTAGGTGTATTCCGTGTAACACAAAGGCTATTAGCTTTTTGTCAAGAAAGACCCCGACAGACAAATCCAATTCAATTTTCTCTTCCATTATTTTCCTGGTCAAGGAAGTTTCGGTTAAACTAATGGGGACGGAATAACTTGAAAATGCGGCATTAAAAACTTCGACGATCTCGGTTATGCTGGAGTTTGATAAGGTTTTAAATTCCATAGGTTTCAAGATATTTTTTGTGAATTTAATTGGTTAAAAGTTTTTTATCTTTAGCTGACGTATTTGACAAATACATAGGGATTTTGTTATAAAAGTTGGTTTAATTTGATAGTGCTATTATTAATTATGAAGATAATGAAAAGACATTAATATTTTGATTTGGACTGAGTAAAACATTGCCATTTTGAATGATTGCCTAAGCTTTCTGGCCCTATATCAATCTTGTCGTTTTTATACAATTTATTTACTTAACCATTTGGGAGATTGGTCCATTGTGGTTTGGTCTTTCTTAAGCAGCTAGATCTCTGGCTTAATTGAAATGAGAACAATCTAATTTTTTTATCTCAAAGTGGATTTAGGGAAGAGGATGGAGATGTCTTTGGTTGCATTAACCTAGGAGGAAGATGCATTTTTTACAGTAATTGATTTGAATTTATGGACTATATAACCATACAGCCCAAGGCTTCGCTTTCAAAGTATGTTAGGTTTTTTTGGGTGCTAGAAGGAGAAGCCTGTAATGCAAACCCGTATATTCATCGTGCCATGGCGGATGGATGTGCGGAACTTGTATTTCATTATAAAGGAGTTTTTGATGAACTTTTTTTAAACGGCAGTTCAGAAAAATCATTTGTTTCTGGTCTGGATGCACAATCCCGGCAGTTCCGAAGATTTTCAATTAATCAAAACTTTGGGATTTTTGGAGTTTATCTATATCCATTTGCGGTATCCCACCTCTTTTCCATCTCTGCCCATGAATTAAAAGACCAGATGGTGGATTTAAAAACTCTATTTGGCAAGGAGGAATGTGGTTTGGAGGAAAAAATGATGCTGGCCCAGGGGACGTCTTCCAGAATTAGCATTATAACCAACTATCTTGAGGAGAGAATTTATAAAACAAAGGCCATACAGCCAGGGGTTTTTGAAACCATCAACTATATTGTTGAGACAAATGGAATGGTAAATGTGGGGGCACTTGCTGAACAAAACTTTCTTTCGGTGCGTCAATTTGAGCGAAATTTTAAACAGTTTTCGGGGTTTAGTCCAAAATTGTTTTCGAGAATTATTCGATTTCAGAGTGTTTTAAAGCATTATGGACAAAGGCGGGCGTCATTGACTGAGATTGCGTATGAAATGGGATATTCTGATCAGTCGCATTTTATAAGGGATTTTCAGGAGTTTTCGGGACTGAATCCTAAGGAATATTTTTTTTATGACGGAGAGGGAACAGAATGGAGACCTCGTGAAAAGTGATTATTGGGCGAAGGTAATGTTCGGGTTTGCTTTTGTCGTATTTATTCAATTAATGAAGCTGAAAGTGAAGGATTTTTACCAAAAAATAATCACTAATACTAAGAGTTATGAAAATACCAAAAGGACACCAGACAATTATGCCTTATCTCATGTTAAAAGATGCGTCCCGATTCCACCAATTTGCTTCGGATGTTTTTAATGCTAAGGAGACCATCTGTAGATTGCGTGAGGACGGCGAGAGAATTATGCATACAGAAATTGAGATTTATGGGCATACCATAATGTTTTGCTACACAACGGAAGATTGGGAGGAGCAAACGGCAAATCTTTTTATCTATGTGGAAGATGCCGATACAACCTTTTCAAAAGCGCTAAAAGCGGGTGCTGAAGTTATAATGCCACTAAGGGACCAAGATTACGGTAGAACTTGTGGGGTAAAGGATCCATTTGGAAATACCTGGTGGATCACATCCGTAGGGTTATAGAGCTTGTTTGGATTTGAGGAAGGGATGGGAGGGTGGGTTTTGATTGCAGGTTGATGGTTATTGGATTGTTTTCAGTTTTCAGGTATTGGATAAACTATGCCCTTGTTTTTAAAAGTCGGTTTTTGGGAAAGGTGATAATCCTAGATAGGTTGGAAGCGTTAATGTAAGTTAGAGATAATTTTAAACTAGATATGGTACCGATAAATTGGGAAATACGGAAGTTCTATCATCCATTACAACCTACGGTTAAACGAATAGGCGGTAAGGTTACGTATCGAGAAATTAAGCCCCTCGTACCGCTTCAGGTATTTATTTATTGTTATTGGCAACTAAAAACTTCGTATCCACTTTCCGACTCCTATATTTATAGGGTAATTGCTGACGGTTGTATTGATATTTTTTTTGAACTCAATACTTCCAATGAGAGTTTTGTAATGGGATTTAGCAGGAATTTTACGGAATTCTCTTTGGGTAACACCTTCGATTATATTGGAATTCGATTTTTGCCCACGGTGTTCCCACAACTATATGAAACAGATGCTTCCAAATTGAGCAATCACTTTGAGAGTATGACCCTAATCTCACCGGAAACATCTGGATTTATTGCTACAGAGTTTAAGCCGACTTACGATTTGGAAAAAGCAAAGGTGCTTTTGGACACTTACTTTATTAAAAAATTTTCGGAGGCAAAATTTAAAATCGAACCTCGCTTTTACGGTGCCATAGGAAAAATACTGGAAAATCGTGGAAACCTAAATATTAAAAGGGATTTAGACACAGGGATTTGTCAAAGGCACCTACAATGATTATTTAAATATTATATTGGAGCTTCTCCTAAGGCTTTTAGTAAAGTAATACAATTTCAGCATATTATAGAATCGAATGAGAACGACAAAAATAAGGGATTCAATCGATCATTTTATGATGTTGGTTATTATGACCAAGCCCATTTTATAAAGGATTTCAAAAAATTCTATGGAGAAACAACTAGAATAGCGTTGAAGAAATAATTATGTCCATTTTTTACAATACTTGACCAAGCTTCTGTGATAGATTTGCGTTATTAAATCAAGAACTAGAAAAATGAAAAAACATATCATCTTTTTTATTGCAATATGCTTTTTCACAAATCTATTTTCACAAACAAGTATTAATGATAAAAAATATACAAATACAATGAAATTAAATGCGGGAATAATCACAGAGAAAATTGCTGAAACAAAGGAGTTTTATACAAGAATCTTGAATTTTGGTGTGTCGTTTGAAAATGATTTTTATCTATTGCTACACCCCCCCGATGGAGCAATGAATATAGCGTTTTTGTTACCAAACCATCCTTCCCAGCAGCCGATCTTTCAAGCACCATTTAACAGTAACGGCATGTTTTTGACTTTGGAGGTTGAGAATGTGGACCAATTATACGCAGATATAAAAAATTTAGGGGTAGCAATAAAAATAGGCCTTCGAGATGAACCTTGGGGAGACCGACATTTTGCGATACAGGATCCCAACGGAGTAGGAATTGATATTGTAAAATATACTGAACCTATAAAGGAATAAGCGCTACAAATTTAGAGCCCATTTAAACATATACGAAGGATTACAAGTTCTGTTTTTCATTATTGGAAATGGGTGATGTGCCTGTAAAGGAACAGAAGGTTCCATACTTAAAGCTAATAATCATTGTTTCGAATTGTTGAATAAAATCCTGTCCCAGATTTCCATATAATCGATCCACGTTTTCAATTTAAATCGGCACCTGTATCAAATACAAAATTTAAGGTTTGAGTAGGGAATTCTATTGGAACAGTGGCCAGAACAGCTATATCTTTTTTAATGGAAATGTGTCATCTTTACTTTTTAAAAGATGCTGAGGCGGGGTATTTACTAATGCTTTCCAAATTTTTCAAGTGTTTTTAAGTTTGCTATTTCATTGGCATCCCATTTGTAATGGTAGTTGGATTGTAGTAGTTGATTCAATCGTAACGCTTGCACATATTGCTATAGATAAATGTGATTTATCAGTTTGATTTTGAGTAGTTTAAGAGTGTTGCTGACATTGCTGTTTATATTTTCGGATAGACAGTGATCTATGTAATTATTGGATATTGTCGGGTTATTAAACACACTTTGGAGACTAGCTTGGAAATAAAGTTTGTCGCTTTTAGAAAGTAAGTCTTGGGATTTGAAAATTTATCTTTTAACTGAAACTAGTTTAAATTGGTCACCCAATGATTTAAATAGGTGGTTTTTTCTAATTCACAAAAGGGATGTTGCCTGCGTTAATTGTGAGGGTTTTAATTATTTCATTAGTGAATTCAAAAATGACTCTACTGTTGCGAAGCCATCCTGATTAAGCTTTTTCTTTAACCGCATTTTGGTCACTCTGGCGCTTTGTGGGGAAATACCAAGAATCCTGGCCATCTCCTTGCTTGTCAACTCTAGATGCAGCAATACAAGGAATCTGATTTCTCCTTCGGTAAGACTCGTAGGGACCTGTTGTACTCTTGGAAAGAATTTTGGGTAAATATTATTGAATTTGTTTTTAAAAGTATTCCAATCATCCTCGGTCAAGATTTTTTGTTTCAGTAGATGGGCAACATCCCTATCTTTTTCGGTTAGGGCGGCATTAGTCTTTAATTCGTGTTGAAGAACATCTATTATCTCGTTTTTTTTGGAAAGGTCAAGAATATAATTTTTCAGGGCGCGCTCTTTCACCAGTAATATTTTATTGGAGGTTTTTAATTCGAGTTCTAACTTTCTTTTGTTGAAGCGCATTTTTTGGAAATGCCGGTATGCAAAAAATCCGGAAACCAATGCGATGGCCACCCCTATAAGTGCGAGGACCCAATATTTATTTTTGGCAAGCTGTTGTTCCTTTTTTAGAATGTCTATTTGCAGGCTTTTGACCTTGGAACCCATTTTTGCCTGATATTCAGCTAAAATCTTGGATTGATTTGCTTCCAGGATCTCTGTATGTTCTTTTTCGTATAATTTAAAATATTTAAGAGCAGAATCCTTTTCGTTTAAGTTTTCATAACCTTCTGAAAGCTTTTTATAGGCATCGCGAATTCTGAATTTACGATTAATTAAAATGCTAATCTCTAAGCTTTTTTGTAGGTTTTTCTGGGCCTGGATTAGATTTCCTTCCATAAGGTAGATATCGCCAAGATTGTAATAGCTAGCAGCTTCACCATCTTTATATTCCACCTTTTCATAATATTTTAAGGCTTCCAAATAATAGAATTTGGCAGAATCTATAACTTTTTTATTTTTAAAAATCTGTCCTTGATTATTCAAGGCAATGGCAAGATCCCGATATTCTTTAATGGATTTGAAAATCTGAATGGCTTGGTTGTTTTGAGAGAAGGCCTCATCGAATTTGTTGTTTTCCTTTAAAATTAGTCCCCTATTGGTATGTGTTAGTCCTAACAGTCTTGCCATATCCCTTTCTTTGGCTAATTTTCCCGCTTGGATATAGCTGTTCATGGCGTCTTCGTTATTTCCCAGTCGCCATTGTATAAGACCAATGGTATTTAGAACCCTTGCCAAAATTTCTTGATTATTTTCACTTTTTGCTCTTTCATACGCTAAATTGCTTATTTCCAATGATTTTTCATAGTTTCCCTCGACCCAAAGGGAAATGGCAATTTCGTTTAAGGAATCTGCTTTAACGAATTGGTAATTAGGTAAAACTTGCTTGGATTGGATGGGATTATTTAAATCATTATTGGTATGATAATCCAAGGAATTTGAGGGAGGGCTCTCACAGCTTGATATTAGAATTCCAGAGAATAGGTAATACAATACTATTCCATTGGATATGACTCGTTTACAAAAGGGAATCATGACACTAGCATTTTTTTTATATACTGGAACAAGGCCGTCTTAACCATATTTTTGATGTAAAATTGAAATTTTTTTTAATTCTGTGCCCCCTTTTTTATAAGGGATCTCTAAAGTTTAGGCTGACGAAACTTTATTTAGATTTATCCAGCCCCATTATTAGGGATCCTCTACGCTGTTTCTGCTTATAAGAATATTTTTAATGTTCGAAAGGGCTATAATTTTTAACGCTGATCTTAATTTAATTTGGATTTATTCTTTTATCAATTTTCTTGCAAAGGCCTGCTTTCCGTTATTAAATTTATAGAAATAAATTCCAGTTTTCAAGGAAGAGAGATCCAAAGAAACTTTATTTTTTCCTGAGAAATAGGTGCTTTCACTAGTGCTAAATACTTCCCGTCCTAGATTATCGAATATTTCTAGGGACATTTTTTGGTCGCGGTCCAAATAAAACGGGATTGTGGTTATATTTTTAACGGGATTTGGATAATTTTGTCCGAGACCCTGGTTTTCAGGATTTAGTGGGAGGCTATTGCTATTTATGCTCAGGGGGATATGAGTTGATTCAAAAAAGAACAAGCCACTAAAAAAATCGTTGTTAGAAAGGGTTCCTCCTAAAAGGAGTTTGCTATTATGGAGTGGAACTAGTGTTGAGGGATTAAAATCTGCTAATTGCGGGTGCGAAAAAATTACTTCTTCTAGTTCCTGACCGTTACTATCGATTTTAGTCAATGTAGCGATCGAATTAGGGTCAAGCTTTTTATATTGAAATTGACTGGCTTGGTTGAGAATATAGAAATTATCGTTTCCATCAATGTACGATTCGCGATAGAACCTATGGATAGGGGTATTATTTTCCCATTCCAGATTACCATCTACTTTATCGAGTTGAATTGTTGTGATTCTATTATTTGGTGTTTCACCCATGACCCAGTATAGGCTATAAGAGGGAATTACCAGATTGCCCTCACTATTTTCGAGGATTTGATAGGGTCTGATTCTTCTGTTTTGCGCCGATTGCCCATAGGAAGCCGACCAAATTACCTGTGCATCCTCATCAATTTTAAGGGCTACCAAATCTTCTGTTTGATTAATGTGATCTTGGCGGACCCCACACAGGTATATTTCATCTGTATCATTTAAAAGGATAGCAGTGCCGGCACTCACTAAATTGTTCTGGGGATACTTATGTAGCCAATTGAGGATTCCGTCACTGCTAAATTTTAAAACTGTTAAGTCAACAACTTCATCAAACATAGTTCGATAGCCGCTTACACCCGTTAAATAAATATCTCCGTCGGAACTTAGGGCCCCTGCATTAATTTCAAAAACGTTATCATCGGGAATGCCTGTATCTATGTAATGAGACCACAATTCTGTTCCGGAGGAAGCAATTTTGGTTACCGCAAATACTGGAAAGGGATCTGAAGGGTTTTCCAATGCACTGCCGGCAATATAGATGTTGTTTTGTCTATCGGTAAAGAACGTTCTAAAAATGGGACTTTGGACTTCTTTTTCCAATTGCCATAATAATTCGCCTTGGGAGGAATATTTCTTTATGCGTATGGGGAGGTTTGAG
>JBLWTS010000088.1:0-14473 GCA_048270045.1 Aequorivita sp. | reverse complement strand
TTTGATTCGCCGCCATATCCTGAATCTAATGTGCAAACTTGAAACTTCTTGGGAAACAAGCGAATTACGTTTTCCTGAATTGCCCGAAGTTTTGATAAACTTAAAAGAAATGGAATCGGATGGACTAATTGAAATCGGAACCAATCACATCAAAGTAAAAGAAAATGGGCGGCCTTATGTACGAAACGTATGTATGGCTTTTGACTTGCTTCTTCAAAGAAGTAAACCAGAGACTCAACTATTTTCGATGACTATTTAGCCCAAACTTTAGAAATCTCTGGTTTGATTCCATATAAATATTCGAAAACTTGAATCGGTATTAAATTCGATAAAGTCATCTGGATGAGCCTATTGGGTTTCGACTTCGCTCAACCTGACATTGGATAACTCAACCTTGCGTTCGGCGCCTAATCCAAAATTGTTCAGACTATTTAACCACAAATATTTTAGAGTACCGAGGTAATAGCATAACGCATTTTTTCAGCTCTTTCCTGCATTTGGGCTTCCGTCCAACCAATTTTTATCAAAGAAGAAATGGTTCGGCTCATTATTGCATCACTCTTTGAGAAATCTGCGTTGTTTAAATCCTGCCTTTGATTTCTCACTTCTGAAGAAAGACGGCCTAAACTTTTCATACCCTTTAAATGACCCCAACCGTTTATGTAGTGCCAATTGTTAGTGTACCAATAAAAACAAGCGTCAACGCCCTGCGCTGATATGGCTTTATGTGCTTTTACAGTCAATTCTTCAGTAGGAAGAAAGAAATTCAAAAACGAATAATTTTCGACTCCTCCTTCTGGAACTTTTCTAAAAGTAACACCTTCTATAGTTTCCAAGGCTTCACGAAGCATGGTATAATTTTCCTTTTGAATTTTCAGAATGTTGTCCAATTTTTCTAATTGTGCCAAACCTACGGCTGCATTCAGTTCTGAAATACGGAAGTTATATCCCATAAACGGATGGCCTTCCGCTCCCCTATCATTTCCAATGTGGTCATGACCGTGATCTTGATAGTGGTCTGCGTGTTTTGCAAATTCGGCATTATTTGTTATTACAGCACCTCCTTCGCCACAGGTTATTGTTTTCACATAATCAAATGAAAAACAGCCCAGATCACCATAGCTTCCCAAGAATTTTCCTTTGTACGTGCCGCCTAATGCTTGGCAAGCATCTTCCAAGAGAATTAGATTGTAACTATCACAAATAACCTTTAGCGCATCCAAATTTGCCATAGAACCGCACATATGTACAGGCATCACACATTTGGTATTCGGAGTAATGGCAGCTTCAACCGATTTTGGATTAAGTGTAAGTGTATCGTCTATATCTACCAAAATTGGGACTGCGCCAAGTGCTAAAATAGATTCAAAGGTTGCCACGAAGGTAAATGTCGGCATTATCACTTCATCCCCCGCTCCAATTCCGGCGGCAGCAAGAGCGACAGTAAGAGCAGCAGTACCGCTTGAAACTAATTGACAATGCTCTGCTCCCATTTTCTTAGCAAATTCAGTTTCAAACTGCTTTGCTTTCCAATGATTGTTTCGCATTCCGTCAAAACCATAACGCATCAAAACACCTGTTTCCAATACATCATCTACTTGTTTGCGCTCTTCAGCGCCGAAAATCTCAAATCCTGGCATTTTTTAATGTTTAATGGTTGGTAAATAATGATATATGTTATCCAAGGTATCTAACACTCGAACATCCAGCTTAAAACTCGATCTTGGTTTTCAAGTCTCGTTTCAATTTAAGGTCAAAGATACTGTTTGCAGGATTGAACTAAAAGTCCCTATCATAAAAAACCATCAAGAAGTCTCAACTCAGGTTGAGGTTTTACTATATAATCTGAAATTCCACACCTAGCACACTGCCAATTTTGCCGCTTCCAAATTAGGGCTGGTTTTTTCTTTCCTCTGGAGGAAATAACCCAGGCTGTGTATTTTGGAAAAATTGTTGGTGGAGTGAATCCATCTGCTGTAATTGCTTTTGCATATCGGGGAAAAAATTCTCCCAATGATTTTCGAAATATCCTTTTTCGAAGAAACCAGTTCGCAAGGAATCACTTTCAAAGCGAAGTAAAAAATCTTGTGAAAATGAATGGGGCATTCTTTCCTGCATATATTTCCTAAATGAAGCAATGGCACTATCCATCTCTTGTGGCTGAATTTCCTGTCCATTGATTCTTCCATAGGAATAGGTATAAATGGAATCATAACGGATTAGGTTTCCATTTTCATCTATCTCCTTGTTTACTTTCCAAGTGCCATGAGGCTGAATTTGAGCTTCAGTTTTATTATTGAAAGTGTGTTGATCGTCCCCTTTTTCCTTTTTTTCCTGAGCATTGCAGCTGCTAAGACTAAATGCAACCACAATCGCCAAAACAATTGTTTTCATCTGCAAAAAATTAAAGTTAGTACTCGAATTTATTTTAAAAAAATCGAACAATTTTCCACAAAATAAGTACCAAACAGAGTACGAAATGCACATAAATTTGAGATAAGAAGAAAATATAAGAAAGTATTAACAGAACCCACAACAAAACATATTAATGGTCTTTTGTGTTCAATTTTTCCGAACGTATTTCAGATTAATTTATTTCTATTACCAATTCGTCAATCCCACGACGGACCTTTTTCAAATTTTTGAAGAAATCAGAATCGTCGCGATACCCTACAGGAAGTATGATTACGGATTTCAATCCCATTTTATCCAGACCGAGAAGTTTATCGTATTTTTCAGGCTCAAACCCCTCCATTGGGCACGAATCGATTTTCTCCACCGCACAAACAGTTAAAAGTGTTCCAAGAGTTAAGTAAAGCTGATTAATCATCCAATCATTAATTTCAGCAGCATTTTTTTGAGTAAAGGAAGCGATTAGATTTCTTTCGAAAGGCTCAAGAATTTCACGTGGTGTATTTCGAGTACCTTCAACCCTTTTAAAATGATCCACAATAAATTCCTTGTCGATTTTTCTTTCCACACACAAAATTAAAAGATGGGAAGCGTCGCGAACTTGGGTTTGATTAAAGGTTGCCGTCATTAGTTTTTGCTTTAATTCAGCATTGCTAATAACCACAAGCTTTAGCGGCTGAAGCCCAAAGGAGGTGGCTGTAAGGTTAAATGCGTGTTTCAAAATATCCAGTTTTTCCTCCGACAGTTTCTTAGTGGAGTCAAACCGTTTGGTAGCATAGCGCCACTGTAGTTTTTCTATTGTGTTGGAGGCCATTGAAAACAGGTTAATCGATGACTACAAAAGTAGCGATAATTACTTTCAACCGCCAAAATCCATTCCTGTCCAAAAGATTTTGAGAAAAATCAGTAAAAAACAAAAAAAGATACTTAGAATTGAAAAACCTTGTTATATTTGCATCCGCTTAGGAAAATTTCTAAGTACGCATACCACTGGAGAAATGGCAGAGTGGTCGATTGCGGCAGTCTTGAAAACTGTTGAGGGTCACACCTCCGGGGGTTCGAATCCCTCTTTCTCCGCTAAAAGCCCCGTAAACGTAATGTTTACGGGGCTTTATTATTGAGAGGCTTATCGGTGAAGCACGAATATTAATAGAATCTTAGGTCCCGTTAGACATTTGATAAATTCAGTAACTTCCGCCAAACTTATATTCCAAACCTACCTCCCACAGAAAAAATACGTTGAAAGTAAAGGAAATGTTGTGACGCTTTATCCTTGGAATCACTTGTTGTTCTTATATCTGGCATGTTTATATAACCTCCTTTTAAATCGCCTTGAATAAAAAAATATTTAAAGATAGTTACATTTATTCCTGCACTTATCGAAAGACCAAAACCAGCAACGTGAAATTCATCATAACGATCTTTTTTCAGTAAAGTGGTGTTGGTTTTCGGGTATAGCCCTCCAAGACCAATTCCTTCGGTTAAATTAATTTGGACCTTATCTATATTACTTATGCCAAATAGGGCGGATATGTCGTCAAATCTCCCAAACTCTAAAAACACATAATTTAGTCCATTAGTGTGTTCAAATTGTAAGAAATCCTCGGTCATTTTGACGGGTTCATTTTCGTAAACGCCGTTGTATTCGGAACCTAATTCATCGTCTGGTAAGTTGATGAAACCATTAATATTTGCAATTTGGTTTTGGGTCATCACATATTTCATATGATCGGTTCCAAAAGCTACGTAGTACTTATCTGATATAAAGTAGCCAATTTTAAAATTGGTTTGGGGAATGGTAATCCGTGCAGGATTTATGTAATCTATGTGCCATCCTTTTGGTTTGTCATGGGCATCAACATCCTTAATGGTGAAGCTGTAGTTCTCTCCTTTAAAGGTTATATCGGATTTGGTAAAAACTTCTCTATTGCCGCCCCAGCTGAAAAAGAATTTTCCTTTTTGATGGGCGTTGTAGTAAATTGTTGAATCTTGTTGGGAATATACACCCAAGTTTAAAATACTAAAAAACACTACTAGGAGTATTTTAGTTGAATTTACGTTCATTTTTGTTTTGGTTCTAATCCCTTTTGGGAGGAGGCAAAAATACTCAATTGCCTATTACTAATGGTAGATTCAGTCATATTTTAAGCTTGGGTTCATAATCGCCTGCTAACCCTAATATTGATATATTCACGTTGTTTAACCGATGATTTAGCGTCTTAAGATGAGACATCGATCCGACAGCAGGGATACGCTCGCCCAAGGGTGGGGCTAACGTCTTCGGCTTCATTTTTATCTTCATCTTCTCACCCGTTCCACTCACAGACAGGGCTGTCTAGTCTCTACCGATGTTGTAGAAACTATTGACAATTTAGAAATGGA
Organism: Aequorivita sp.; assembly: GCA_048270045.1. Taxonomy (GTDB): domain Bacteria; phylum Bacteroidota; class Bacteroidia; order Flavobacteriales; family Flavobacteriaceae; genus Aequorivita. The sequence goes on along the minus strand of JBLWTS010000088.1, from coordinate 9,679 downwards.
CCAATTGATACGTTTGCTTCGCTATTTCCAATTCTTCATTAGTAGGAATAACTAGCACTTTTGTTTTGGATGTGCTGGTGTTAATCTCACGGAGTTCGTTAGCTTGTAGTTCGTTTTTTTCATCGTCCAAATTAATTCCGAAGAAATCCATGCTTGTACAGACAAGTTTTCGAATCACACTTGAATTTTCGCCAATTCCCGCAGTGAAAACGATGGCATCCAGACCGTTCATTGCAGCGGCATAACCACCAATATATTTTTGGATGCGGTAGGCGTTCATTTCTAAAGCGAGGATACAATTCGCATTGCCTTTTTCAGCTTCAGCCTCAATATCTCTTAAATCGGCGAATCCAGTAAGGCCCAGCATGCCACTTTTGTTTGTGAGCAAATCTTTGACATCATCAACACTGTAACCGAGGTTATTGACTAAATGGTAAATTATACCGTGGTCTATATCGCCGCTTCTAGTTCCCATTATCAAACCGTTGGAAGGCGTAAACCCTAAGCTATGATCTATGCTCTTACCGTCCTTGATTGCGGTCATACTGCAACCATTTCCTAAATGAATAGAAATAATCTTGGATGTTTTAAGCTTTAAATATGCAATCGCTTTTTCCGAAACGTATTGGTGGCTCGTCCCGTGAAAGCCATATAGCTGAATGCCCTGTTTTTCATAAAGCTCATTTGGAATTGCATACTTGTTGGCTTTTTCGGGGATGGTTCGATGAAAAGCGGTATCAAAAACTGCGACTTGTTTTGCCAAGGGAAAGAATTCTTCCGAAACCAGAATACCTTGAAGATTCCCAGGGTTATGCAGCGGTGCCAAAGCAGCATATTCTTGAATTTTCTTTTTCACTTCAGCAGTGATTAAGGTGGTATTTGAAAATGAATTCCCTCCGTGTACTACACGATGACCAACTATCTTAATATCATTTGTACTCTCAATAACCCCTATTTCAGGGTTAAGTAATAATTCCACAACCTTATGGAGTCCTTGAGTGTGCGTCTTTATGTTATTTGTTTGCTGAAGCGAAGTTGAAGTTGTTTTATAATTTACAACGGCATCTTTATGACCTATTCGCTCTACTAATCCACTACAGATCAATGCTTCGGAAGGCATTTCTATTAACTGAAATTTTATTGAGGAACTTCCAGAATTGATTATCAATATTTTCATCTGATTATAATATTTGTTTTTTAAAGGAGCTATGGAACATCCAATTAGTCATTCCGCTGTGTGTTTTAAAATTAATTACGGATGTTTCCTTTTAATATCTTTTTCTTATGGATGGCTATAGGGATGCCAATGTTTTATTTGATGCTTGCTTTAGAAAGGACTAAAGACGGTAAGACGAAGGACGTAGGACTAATGGTATTGTAACTATTATATTTTTGGTAAACACTCATTCCGTCCTACGTCTTATGTCCTTTAGTCTTATGTCAATTCAATTCAGAGAATCCTGTGCTTGGATTGCGGTAACGATAACGGTATTAAAAATATCGTCTGTAGTGCAACCTCGGCTTAAATCGTTAACCGGTTTGTTTAGTCCTTGAATTATTGGGCCAATGGCTAAGGCTTTGGTTTCTCGCTGCACCGCTTTGTAGGTGTTGTTTCCTGTATTTAGGTCAGGAAAAATGAACACATTGGCTTGTCCTGCCACTTCGGAATCTGGCATTTTTGATTTCCCTACGGCAATATCCACAGCAGCATCGTATTGAATTGGTCCTTCCACTTTCAAATCAGGTCTTTTTTCCCTGACAATTCGCGTAGCTTCCCTTACCCTTTCTACATCTTCCCCTACTCCTGAAGCTCCAGAAGAGTACGATAACATTGCGATTTTAGGTTCTATTTCAAAAGCTAAACTGGTAGCAGCTGAAGAAATCGCTATTTCTGCCAATTGTTCTGCTGTAGGATTTGGGTTGATTGCACAATCGCCATACACGGAAACGCGATCTTCCAAAAGCATAAAAAACACAGAAGAAACTATGGAAGCCTCTGGTTTTGTTTTAATAAATTGAAGCGCAGGGACAATCGTGTGTTGCGTGGTGTGCATCGCTCCCGATACCATTCCGTCTGCATCGCCTTTATAAACCATCATTGTTCCATAATACGAAACGTCTATCATTAAATCTTTAGCCATTGCCAAGTTGACGTTTTTGTGCTTTCTAAGTTCATAAAGCGTTTCTGCATACGAGTCCAAATGAATGGATTCACTAGGATTTATTATGTTAACCTTGTTCAGATCCAGCGCAATATCTAGCATAGTTACTTTTTCTTCAATTTCCTTTTTATCTCCGAGCAATGTGATTTGTACTGCATCCAGATCAATCAGCAGTTTTGTAGCTCTTAGAATACGTTCATCCAAACCTTCGGGTAAAACAATGTGCTTTTTGCTGGATTTTGCTTTTTTCAATAAGTTATACTGAAACATTCTAGGCGTAATTCCATTTGATTTAAACGTTATGAGACGTTCAACCAAGGCATCGACTTTTACATGCTTTTCAAAGTCCTTAATCGAGATTGTTATCTTTTCCGTATTCTCGGCATAGATCTGCGATTTTATACTTCCTAGACTGTTGGTAACGGAGAAAGTTCCTCCTTGTACTGAAATAATTGGAACAACATCCGAAAGCCCTTCAATCAGCTTAATAATTGAATTTTCGGGCACTAGACCCGCCGTAAGCACGATCCCAGATATGTTTGGATAGTTATCGGAAATGTTTGCCTGCAATGCACCTAAAATAATATCGGCTCTATCGCCTGGTGTGATTACGAGGGCATTTTCTTTTAAATGAAGAAGATAGTTATGTAGTTGCATTGCGCCCACACTATAATTTCCAGCTTGATTGTTGATAAATGCTTCTCCAAAAAGCACTTTTGCGTCTAAGGTTTCTACAATTTCCTTAATCGAGGGATTTGACAAAATAGGATTGAGAGGAATTGCACTCACAAGTACTTCGGAAGGCAAGTATTTTTCCAATTCAGAAACTACTAATTCTTGATTTTTGGGCTCCACTTTATTGGCGATAACGGCCAAAACTTCAACTCCTTTGTCTTTAAAAGAATCAAAAGCCATTTGAAGTCTTCCCACAAATTCGTCCAAGGTTTTGCCTATACCACTAGCCAAAATAATGGCTGGCACGCCTAGGTTTTTAGCAATCAACACATTTATATCGAATTCTTTGATAGTTCCTTCGCCAGTAAAACCCGTGCCTTCTATCAATATAAAATCAAAACGCTCTTCAAGGGCTTTGAACTTTTCAATAATCCTACTGATGATTTCCCCATCCTTATTTTCATTTGTTTTCCGAATGACCTCACTTCGCTTAAAAGCATAGGCGTCTTCAAACTTAATATCCAAATTGAAATAAGTCGAAACTGTGTTGATGTGGTTGTCTATTTCCCCATGTTTGAAATCGTCAATAATAGGCCTGAAATAGCCTACTTTGGCTGCCTTTCCCAATAGGGATTGCATTAAACCCAGAGAAACTATAGACTTACCGCTGTCAGGTTCTGTGGTGGCTATGTAAATGGCTTTGTTGCCTTGTTTGTACTTCATTCTTTGATGAATTAAATTTTTAATTATATCATTAACCGATAATGTTTAAAGCGAAAGGTTTAAGCGAAAATAGTATCGGCGTTGTTTCAAACCTTGTTGATAAGGAAGGCCGAAGCGAATAGCTGTCGCAAAAAGATGGGAAATGCGAGCTTGAAAGGTCTAAATTCGGCACTCTTATTTCAATTCCGAAAAGTTTCATTCAAGGTGTATTAAAGCACAAAATTATGCCGAAATGCTTAAAACTACAATGATTTAAGTCACACACAAAAATAAGTTAGATATACTTGTGAGAAGCAGAATTAACGGAATTATAAGCTATTTCTTGGAAGTTTTAAAAGAAGAAATCAAAAGTGCAAGTTCCGCAAAAGTCAGAAAGCAGCTCCTGCTTCCGTATTGGAATTTAGAACCCAACCAATTTTACAAGCTATATCTTTAATTCAAAAGAAGGCTTTCTAAAGACTTAAGATCAACACTTTGCTGCTCTCCTGTTTTCATATTCTTGAGTGTATAAACCTGTTGTTTCATTTCCGATTCCCCAGCCAGAATAGTAAACGGAATTCCACGCTTATCGGCATAGCCCATTTGTTTGCCCATTTTAGATGCATCGGGATATAATTCTACAGCAATCCCATTCAGCCGTAGTTTATTAATGGCTTTCATTGCGTACAAAGCTTCCTGTTCGCCAAAATTAAGGAAGAGTGCTTTACTATTTTCTGAAACCGTTTCAGGGAAAAGATTCAATTCTTCCAATACCAAATAAATGCGATCTAAACCAAAAGAGATTCCCATTCCGCTCATATCCTTCAAGCCGAAGATTCCTGTGAGATCATCATATCTACCGCCACCGCCAATACTTCCCATATTGACATCTTTTGGCGCGGCAACTTCAATGATGGCTCCTGTATAGTAATTCAACCCACGGGCAAGAGTTACGTCAATATGAAAGTTTGAGGTCTGCAAGCCTAAAGCTTCAATGGTTTTGGAGATAAATTCTAATTCGTCGACACCTTGAATTCCAATATTAGAATTGCTAAGCAATTTCCGCAGGCTGTCCAATTGTTCAAGCGCGCTTCCATTCATTGAAAACAAGGGCTGCAATTTCAGTAATGCTTCTTCGGGAATACCTTTTTCGCGCATTTCCTTTTTTACCCCTTCCTCTCCTATTTTATCTAGCTTGTCTAAAGCGACCGTAAAATCGATCAACTTGTCTTCGGCGCCAATGGTTTCGGCAATCCCAGCTAATATTTTCCGATTGTTGATTTTTATAGTTATGCCTTTGAGTTCGAGTTCAGTGAAAACGGCATCGTAAAGTTGAATGAACTCCACTTCCTGCCATAAGGATTTGGAGCCAACCACATCGGCATCACACTGATAAAACTCACGGAATCTACCTTTCTGAGGTCTGTCCGCTCGCCATACAGGTTGAATTTGGTAGCGCTTGAAAGGGAAAGTGATTTCATTTCTATGTTGGACTACATATCGCGCAAAAGGCACGGTTAGATCGTAACGGAGGGCTTTTTCGGATATGTTTGGAGTAATCTTAGTACTATCTTTTTCAGAATAAAGAATGTCATCTACTTTTGAAAGATAATCTCCGCTATTCAAAATCTTAAAAATCAACCGATCTCCTTCTTCCCCATATTTCCCCATCAAGGTTTCGCTATTTTCAAAAGACGGAGTTTCAATAGGCTGAAACCCATAAAGAGCGAAATTTTTCTTGATAGTATTAAAAATATAATTTCGTCGTCCTACTTCTTCTGGACTGAAATCGCGGGTACCTTTGGGAATGGATGGCTTCAAAATAGATTTTAGATTTAAAATGTGAGATTTTAGACTAAAAAGCAGAGAAAAAAGAGGAGAGAACAGGGATTAGAGAATAAACAGTGGAAAATAAAGAGGAAAGATTAATCATCCATCAACCCTAAACTCATAACCCATAGCATTTAACTCTTAACTCTTAACTCTTAACTTGCACGTCATAACTTTTAAAAACGCAAATATCTTAAATAATAGTAACTTTATCCACGTTTTACAGTCTAATGGGTAACACAAACTGAAAATATGTTTTCACTCTTTCGAGAAAATGTGCGTATCGCTCTAGATTCCATCAAAGGTCAGTTATTGCGAACCATATTAACCATCGTAATCATTGGCATTGGGATTTGGGCATTAGTAGGCATTTTAAGCGCGGTAAAGGCACTGGAGAATACCATTTCAACCAATTTCGCATCGATGGGTGCTAATACTTTCAACTTACAGCGGTATGACTTCAATGTTCAAAGCAGCCGAAGCGGCGAGCGTGAAAAAATAAATCCAATTATCAGCTATAATAATGTACGCGAATTTATAAGTAAGTACGACTACCCGTTGACCAAAACTTCGCTTTCGTTCCAAGGGACTTCGGTAGCCGAAGTAAAATATGGAGCTGAAAAAACCGACCCAGAAGTGCAAGTATATGGGGTAAACGAAAATTACCTAGAAAACACGGGAACCGAGATTGACAGAGGTCGCAACTTCACTATATTCGACATAGAAAATAACAACAAGGTGTGTATTATTGGATCGGATTTCCTGAAAAGCCTGTTTAAGAATGAAGATCCCATCAACAAAACAATCAGTATTCGAGGCGTTCGTTTTAAAATTATTGGAATTCTGGAGTCTAAAGGTTCAACCTTTGGCAACAATCAAGATTTGAAAATACTCATTCCCGTACAAGTGGCGCGGGGAATTTACACCCAACCAAACATAAACTATAACATCAGCGTGAAAGTTGATAATGAGCAGATGCTGGAAGCTGCTCAAGATTACGCTATTATTACTTTTAGGAATATACGCGGACTGAATCCGATGGAGGATAATAATTTTGGGATGGAACGCAGTGACGACCTGATAAATCGGATAGCTTCGATTACGGTCTATTTATCTGTTGCAGCCTGGATTATCAGTATTATTACCATTCTTGGGTCTTCGATTGCTTTGATGAACATTATGCTTGTTTCCGTTACTGAACGGACTCAAGAGATTGGAGTACGAAAGGCTCTCGGCGCAAAACGAGCTACCATCTCAACACAATTTTTTATCGAAACGATTATCATTGGCCAATTTGGGAGCGTTCTAGGAATAATATTAGGAATTTTGACTGGCTTTGCCTTTGCCAAGATTTTTGAATTTGATTTCAGTCTGCCTTGGACTGCAATGATTTGGGCGACAATTATCACTTTTATTGTTGCAGTAATTGCTGGCTCTTACCCTGCGGTAAAGGCAGCCAAATTGGACCCGATTGAAAGTTTGAGACACGAATAGGAGTAAATCCAAATAGCAAATTCCAAATAATAATCAACAAAGTACAAATTCCTTAGTGTTTAGTTTCCTTTCGGAATTTATTGTTATGTTTATTGGATGAACAACCAAGAACTCAAAACCGTTGATTGCTCTAACTGTGGGTCAAGGATTGAAAAGAATTATTGTCCAGAATGTGGGCAATTTTACAATCCTAAGAGACTCACGGCAGCAGGGTTTGTTTCTGATTTTATCGATACTTTCTTCGCTCTGCACAAATCTTACGTATTGAATTTGAAGCATTTATTAATCCGTCCTCGGTTTGTAGTTGAAAATTATTGGAATGGGTATCGGAATTTCTACTTCTCTCCAAACAGGATGTTACTATTCACTACGTTGTTGCTAGCTCTTTACCTATATTTCTTTGAAAATACTTTTCTCGGTATCAATTTCGAGGTCGAAAGTGTTCCTTGGCTGGGAGTCCAGTTTTTTATAACGGCTTTATTTCTCTTCTTCTTTATTCTATCGACAATAATTACCTACTTTAAGAAAAAGAAAAACCTGTTTGAACACTTAGCGTTGAATGCATACATATTTAGCATTATAACTTCAATATTCTTAATCCTCTCTGACTTGCTGAAATATTTTTATTTAGCAGATTTTCTTCAACTGATATTTATCTTTTGCTATTGTTTATGGATTGCAAGAGTATTTGAACGGAAATGGTGGTGGATTTTGGGAATGGCATTATTGAACAGTATCCTCTTTATCTTGATAACCGGAGTGCCAACCTATTTCTTGATCAATATGAAGCAATAAGTTGGGCCTTAACTCTTTTTCATCCTAATTATTCTTCCAGAAGATCACTAAAATAGGTAAATAGCTCGCCTTTTGTTATGGAAGCACCTTGTTGTATCAAAGCGAAGATATCCTTGTTTCTGTCGTCCTTAATAGCCTTTGTGGAAGTAAAGAGCACTACGGAATCGTCCTGGATATTTTGCTGAAGCCATTTATACCCATACTCACTGGTAATGTCAATATTTGGATTTTCAATTTTAATCGCAATCAAATCCATATGGGTTTCGGAAATACGAAACATCATCAGCTGTGTGGGAGAAATGTGCTCTATGAACTTAACTTTGTTCAAAACGCCTTCCCAAACTAGATCGCTAAAGAGGTCCAATTCCTGCTCCGCAACTTCGGGTTTGTCTCTCTTAAGCTCTGCCCATTCTTGAGCTGTAATGGATTGTGTGGCCAAAAAATTGATGAATTCTTTATGAAGTTCTTCAAATTGCTCTTTTGTTAACCTGGCGTATTTCATATTGTTAGATGTGAGATTTGAGATGTGAGATATAGAGGAAAGAGATGAGGAATAAAAATCTATTGTCCAAAACCTTACATCTAGCGTCTAATAAAAAAGCCTTCCCCAAAATGAGAAAGGCCCTGCTTATTCTACTAAAAATAAATTATTTAACTTCGGAATTATCCTCTTCTTTAACTTCTTCCTTCACTTCAGCTTTAGGTTTAGCTTCTGCTTTGCCTTTAACTTCTGGTTTAGCTTCAGCCACTACTTCAAAAGTAAGTGTGGTTATAACATCACGGTGAAAACGGATGGTAGCATCATACTGACCTGCACGTTTTACGATACCTCCCGCGATAGCGATGAATTTTTTATCGATTGAAACACCTTCTTTTTCAAGAGCGTCAGCAAGATCGGCATTAGTAACTGAACCAAATAGTTTGTCGCCTTCTCCTGTTTTAGCAGTAATTTTAATGTCTAGTCCATTTAATTTATCTGCTTGTGATTTAGCCTCATCTACAACTTTCTTCTCTTTGAAAGCGCGTTGTTTAAGCGTTTCGCTTAGCATTTTTCTGGCTGACGGAGTCGCTAAACTCGCCAAGCCTTGAGGAATTAAAAAATTCCGGCCATAGCCATTTTTAACTGTGACAACATCATCTGCAAAACCCAGATTTTCTACGTCTTTTTTTAATATAAGTTCCATAATACGTTCTGGTTTTTATTTTAATAAATCGGTTACGTAAGGCATAAGGGCCAAATGGCGTGCTCTTTTTACGGCAACGGCAACTTTTCTTTGATACTTCAAGGAAGTACCTGTAAGTCTTCGCGGTAAAATTTTACCTTGCTCGTTAACAAATCTCAATAAGAAATCTGCGTCTTTATAGTCGACATATTTAATGCCCGACCTTTTGAACATACAGTATTTCTTGGTCTTGTTTGTCTCTATGTTAAGCGGAGTAAGATACCTGATCTCTCCATCTTTCTTTCCTTTTGCTTGTTGTTGAAGTGTTGCCATGATTACGCTGATTTTTTGTTACGGTTTCTTCTCTTTTCGGCCCAAGCAATTGCATGCTTATCCAAACTCACTGAAAGATAACGCATAAAACGCTCGTCTCTTTTGAATTCAGTTTCAAGTTCATTTACCGCTTCTCCTTCCACGGTATATTCAAAAAGATGATAGAATCCACTCTTTTTGTTTTGGATAGGGTAAGCTAGTTTTTTTAGCCCCCAGTTTTCTTTGGATATCATCTTAGCACCTTTGGAAACAAGAAAATCTTCGTATTTCTGTACTGTCTCCTTTACCTGATCATCAGATAAAACGGGATTTAAGATGAAAACAGTTTCATAATGATTCATAAAAAATCTATTAAAATTAATGATTAATCTTTTGGCTTCTTGCCAAGAGGGCGCAAAAATACTATTTTATTTCTTATCATCAAACCCATTTTCAAATTGACTTTAAAAAAGTTTTGGAAGCATAGATGTTGACGACCTTATATTTGAAGTTATTAGTAACTATCTACATCGATATTAATTCGAA
>JBLWTS010000087.1:0-15238 GCA_048270045.1 Aequorivita sp. | reverse complement strand
AAGCTCTTCGCCCATTTGTTTTATAAGAGCTTCCATATCTAATTTACTTTCTGTATTTTTCATATGTCTAATTTATTTAAATTATAAATTGACACACTTAATTGAATAGACTCATTGCTAGTTGCAAAGTATTCTATTCTCATGAACTTCCTTCACTAGAGTTGGCCGTTTAGTAATTATCTTTATTTTTACTGCTACTGCTACTGCTACTGCTACTGCTACTGCTACTGAGATCTGAACATCTTTCTTTCCTCCTAATTCCTCCCCACAATTTCCCGTATAGAAACCCCATCTATCAAAACATCCTTTAAGACTGCGTCTCCGTTTTTGATACTAACCAAAGCATAGGTAGTTTTGGTTGAATCTAGTTGCGATTCTATATAAGCCCGTTCCGCAGGATACGCCTTCGATTCCTCCATATAAAATCTGTCAAAGGGATAAGAAATATGTAATTTTTTATTAGGACCACTTATTACAAATGCAACTTTCGCTTCAACAAAATCTAGGTTATCCACAGGTTTTTCTTTGGAAATAGATTCAATCCTAGCAAAGCCTTTTGAATCGGTTTGAAGGTTGACGTAAATCCTTTCTCCCTCAACCCATTCTTTAACGGAATCAACAACTACGCTATTTTCTTTATAGTCTAGTACAATATACTTCCCCCGAAAAGGATCGGTAGGGTCAACGGGAGCGGTTTCAAATTTGAATTCCTTTCCCGTTTCGAGTATAATTTCTCTATCCCAAATCATTTTCCCCGGAATCGCTAGCTGAATGATAGCTACGAGGATAAATGCAGTCAATAGTATCTTCTTGCTATTCATTTCGTTTTCTTTTTTTAAGCATTAAGTAATTAGCACTGAAAAACCCAATCCCGATAGCCATTAGTAAAAGTCCGCGGATAACAAAACTCAAATCCGTGTTGAGAAAGCGGATTATAATCCAAATGGTGATAATAGAAAGACCGAAATTCAGCACTCCTAGATGTTCTCGTCTTGCTCCGTCTATGATGATTAAAATGCTAACCGCCAGTATAACTAGATTTATAAGGATTACAGCCGCATTAGAGAAATAACCTATGCAGAAGATTATTAAAAATAGCAAGAAAATAGGGGATAGGAGCGGAAGACCTCGCATTGGTTTGTCCTTTTGCTGTTTAATTAGATACAGCAATGCTGCGATTGAAATTACTATTGAAACCCATAGTTCCTTGGCTGTAATCAATGTTTCAAAGCCATACGATTCACTTCCTAAATCTTCCCAAAAACCTTCAAAACTGGTTACGAACAGCAGAATCAAGGTGCCAAGCGTTCCTATAACTTTATACGAATTGCTTCGTAAACCCTTGTCTTCAAAGTATGTGTTGTTTCCAATGGTATAAAACAATCCGAAAAGGCTGAAGTAGGCGACGAACATAAATTCCTCTGCACTAGACGCCAAAGTTCCGAGGACAATGGTTATTGATAAGGGAATCAGCCAATTCTCAACAGTGAGGAAGTTGCTTTTTGGGTTGTTTCGAAGTAAAAAATAATACCGAGGAAAAACGGCAATTAATAAAACCCAATATACGTAGGACTCGGTTGCAGGATATGAAAAATAGCTACTTTCGACGGCATAATAGGTTATCCCGACTATATATAATAGCGTTGCCATGGACGATTTCATCACATAGATTAAAGGCAGACAAAGCACCATCCAGATAAGGAGAAACGGACCGAGGTTTCCTGGAATATGATAGATTTGTGACACTAGTGAAATGCATGCGCCCACAGCAAAGAAAAGAAATGTCGTTGCACTTTCTATCCAAACTGAATTTTCTGATTTCTTTAAAAGTACATATGCACATATCAGTTGTGCGGCGACTAATGGCAAGAACGCAAAGATTGTTTTAGTCGCTCTGGAAAGTTCGTCCCAGTTGTGGGCGATTATTAGGATAATTCCCAATCCCACCAACAATGATCCTAAGATTCCGAAGGCGACAAAAAGTCGATTAGGGGACGAATCACTTTTTGCTTTGTAGTATTCCCGAATTCGGTTTCCCGTTTCTTCAGAAATAACTCCAGCTTTTACCAATTCAGGAAGATCCTTGTCTATGCTCATTAAGGGTTTTATTTACTTTAAAATTATTTCCGCAGACTCCAAACTTCGTCGATGGGGTCTCCTTTTGTTGAAGTTCCGAAATGATGCCAGTCGCTGTTTTTCAATGAGTAACTAAATTCCAATTGAAGCCCTACTTTATCATTATCTCTAGAGAAGAACTCAATGTTTTCGGTGTAAATTCCATCTTGGGTTGTGTAAGTACCACCGCCTGTTGCCATAAATTGTTTGGTCTCGGTATTGTAAGCAATCCATTGAAAACGAGTACCTGAAAGTATTTTCATTGTCTTTCTTGGGGTATCAGAATTTCTCAATTGTATTTTTCCATCAACAGACCTGCCTAACATTAACCAAGCTCCGTGTAAAACTCCTGGAGAGCAGTCGTCGATTCTTTTCATCTTTATGTTGTTTGCTGTCATTTGAAGAGTGGAATCACTTATGGAGATTTCATAGCTCGATTTACTCCCAACAGATTCTGGGTTTTTGGAATCAAATTCTATTGTTTCGCTTACTGAGTTGCCATCTATATTCCAACTCCCGCCTTTGGTGGCAATGAACGCGCCTGTATTCGGGTTATAAGTTGTAGACGAAAAGTATTTGTCTGAAAAAATAAGAACCGTTTTCAAGTTTTCATTTTCATAATCCCAAGCGCCAATAAGGGATTGCGCATTCATACCAAAGCTTAAAAAGATACTCATTAAAAGAAAGACTGGTCTTTGCATATTCATTATTCTAAAAAAGAATCCGATTTATCTTCGTTATAAATTTACAGTTTATTTCATTAAAAGCCTCGATTCGTATTTTAGGTACTGTGCAACACAAATATTAATAAAATGGCCACTTTTAGAGCAAATACCTATCTACTTGGTATCTATTTACAAGCTGGCAATTAACACCACCTTAATATTAAACATAAATATCGTTGCTTATCTTTAGAAAAAAGTTAGGAAATGGCAAAAAAAGTAGCAGATTTATTGGTAGAGAATTTAGTTAATGCAGGAGTTAAAAGATTGTACGCAGTAACTGGAGATAGTTTAAACCCTATTAACGATGCGGTAAGAAGAGACGGACGCTTGGAATGGATTCACGTGCGCCATGAAGAAGCAGGTGCCTACGCGGCGTCTATGGATGCCGAGTTAGACGGAATAGGATGTTGCATGGGAAGTAGTGGTCCAGGTCACGTTCACTTGATTAATGGTCTATACGATGCCAATCAATCTGGAAATCCTGTTATTGCCATTGCAACTACAATAAACACAGATAAATTAGGCTTAGATAATTTTCAAGAGACTAACATCGTCAAACTTTTTGACGATTGTAGCAAATACTGTGTTATGGCCAATACACCGCAACAAGCGGCGAATGCTTTTCAATCCGCAATTCAGCACGCCATTCAAGATAGGGGCGTGGGGGTAGTGGGCTTACCTGGAGATGTTTCCGAAGCGAATGTCGAACATATTACCACCGCCCATAAAAATTTCTATACCAATTCCAGACTTACGCCGGGAAAAAAAGAAATGGAACAATTGGCAGAAGTCATCAACTCCAATAAAAAAGTGATGTTGTTTTGTGGGTATGGTTGTAAAGATGCTCAACAAGAAGCTTTACAGCTTTCAGAAAAGTTGAATGCCCCAATGGGATATAGTTTCCGAGGAAAAATATTTTTCGATAAAACCAGTAATCCGTATGCTGTTGGTTTAAATGGCTTATTAGGGAGCAAATCCGGTTTTAAAGCTATGCAAGAAGCTGATTTACTTATTTTATTAGGCACAGATTTTCCATATACCGACTTTTTGCCCGAGGAGAACACAATTATCCAAATAGACGATAAACCAGAGCGCATAGGTCGCCGTGCCAAAGTGGATTACGGGTATGCTGGAAAAATAAAAGATACAATAGACATCTTGCTTCCAATGCTTGATAAAAAAATGGATGATGGTTTTTTAAAGGATATGCGGAAATTACACGACGAACAAGAAGAAAAATATGCATCCTATGTAAGTGCAAAATCTGAGGATAAAAACATCCATCCTGAGTTTGTGGCGGCTATAATTGATGAAGTCGCTACTGATGATGCCATATTCACTGTCGATACGGGAATGTCTGCTGTGTGGGCTGCCAGATATATAAAGGGAAAGCACAATCGGTATCTAACAGGTTCCTTTAATCACGGCTCCATGGCGAACGCCATGCCAATGGCGATTGGCGCCGGACTTTCACGACCAGACCGTCAGGTTATTGCGTTGTGCGGCGATGGGGGTATTAGTATGCTGTTGGGCGATTTGATGACTATAAGCCAATATAACATTCCTGTAAAAATTATTATATTCAACAACCGATCTTTGGGAATGGTTAAAGTGGAAATGCTGGTAGCAGGGTATCCCGATTGGCAAACCGATATGAAAAACCCCGATTTTGCTAAAGTTGCAGAAGCCATGGGTATTAAAGCTTGGAATGTACAAGAATGCAAAGACGTTAAAAGTGTTTTGCAAGAAGCATTTGCACATGAAGGTCCTGCTCTTGTAAATATTTTTACAGATCCAGACGCTTTGGCAATGCCTCCAAAGGTAAACTTTAATCAAATTAAAGGCTTCGTTACTAGTATGGGGAAATTAATGTTGAACGGTCAAGCAGCAGATGTTATTGATACTGCTAAGTCAAATATGAAGTATTTAAAGGAATTGTTTTAGGAGGAAATATCTTATTTGAAACTGATATAAGGTGTTGCCAATGATAAGAGGAGGAGAATATATATATGTTTACTCCTTTTTATCAAGGGGGTCTATAATAAGTGGTTGATAATCATTTTGTAGCGTTTTAAATTTAAACCATTCATCGCTGATAAAGAAATGTAATTCTCCAAAACTCCTTCTATCTATCAAGCTTTGCAACTCTTCATTTTCGACTAGATAATTTAGAAATCTGCCAATCAATTGTTCTTCAACATCCAAGTTTTTGACCAAATATTCCCTAAAGTGGTCTTCCAAGAAAATTAGATTGTTTTCTTTTTTTTCAAGTTGAATATATCTTTTTAGTCTTTTAGTTCTTCCGCTAATAGCGTTTATAATCGGATCTACCTCAAGTGATCCAGCCAAGAGCCCAAGGAGATGAATGGGTTTGAAATCGCCTGCCGTGTATAATCTTCTTTCGTTTATGGATAGCTGTCTGATTTCCTTTTTAAGTATTCCCAAAGAAACTGCATTGAACTCAGATTTTGATTCCACATAAACTTCGTCTAAAGCGTTTATTTGCCCAAATATTGAAGTTACAGTATCCGATAGATGCCGATTGACAAAATCATCAGACTCCAATATTGAATTGAAAATAGTTGAGGAATCCTTATTTAAAATCGAATCCTTAACGGCAGTGGAATCGTGCAATTCTTCTTTCTTTTGGGAAAATGAAAGGATTGAGGATAAAATCAATAACGTTGTAAATAGTAATTTCATCCGTCCTCAAATTGCTTAGAATTTCAAAAGTAGAAAGGTTTAGGGATTATTTGGTTAAAGAAAACATAACGATTTAAGCTTATGTTTAGGATAATAACCATAGGCCAAGAACCAAGAAAGAAAAGAAATAGGTGAGAGGAAAGATAAAAAATTTGCGATTTGCGAGTATGTCAAATCATTCAAAAGTATATCGCTTCTCCGCTGTGGAAGACGCATTTATCAATTGGTTGAATATCCTGACAGTATTAAAATCGTGAGTAATTTCATCAGAAACCGCTAGTCCTGAAATACCAGTTTCTAAAATTGCTGAAACGTCTTTTGTGGTGATTCCACCAAACCCAATAATTGGAGTTTCGGTTTTTAAGATATCCATAATTGCAGCATAACCATTTAAACCTAAACTCGGAAATAGATTCTCATTTTTTTCTAGGGTTCGAAAAGGTCCTAAAGTAATATAATCAACTTCAAAATCGATTAAAGTTTCACAGTCCTCCAAGGTATTCGCGGTTCCCCCAATAAACTGCCAAGTGTATAAATGGGCTCTGACAATGCTGATGCTAGTATCGGTTTTTTCTAAATGAACGCCATCTGCTTTTACTTCTTTTGCTATTTTATAATGATCGCTGAGTAGTAGTCTAGTCTGAAAATGGGCGGTGATTTCTCTAGCTTCCTGCGCTATTTTCAAAAACTTTCTTTCCGATCTTCCAACTATACTTCCAGGGCCACTTTTTAAGTGCAATAGCACCAATTCTGCTCCAGAAGTGCAGGCTTTCTGAATATTATCCAAATGCTCTCTCGCAGTAATGCCTTGAGATATGTAATGTAGTTTTGGTATCATTTCACTTTCCTTGTTTATTCCAAATTTGAATTATCTACAATTGTAAATAATCAATCGTTAATCGTCAATTATAAATCAGAACAGTTGACTCTAATCCCCAAACTTTAATCTTCGCTTGAAATTATTTTCGGCGCAACCGAGACCGTCTTCGCATACTCCATAAAATATCCCTCAAACCGTTTTAACATAGGATGCATTTTTTCTGAGTAAATTACATATTGACATTTTTTAATACTTCGCGAAATAGACATAATAGCGCTGTACGCAGATTTTTGAACTAGAAACTCAGCGTCGTCTACACTAAATAACTTTAATTCAGCGGTATTTAAACCATTCATTAAGAACAATTGGTTTATGGATTTTGGAGTGGAGATAAGAATGTCTATTCCCATTGCTATTTCCGATTTTTGGATATCCACATGAAGTTGTTCGTAGCCAACATAAACCCGCAAGGAATTAAATTTAGTATAGCTTAAAAAAGTTTCATACAACTCCAAGGCTATCTCTTTGTTTTCTACAAGAACGACCGCTCTGGGGGCATTGCCAGATGCTTCGCAATCTAATTTTTGCAACGTTGTAAGTATGAGCGTGGTTGTTTTTCCGCTTCCTTTGGGAGCGACGCAATATACATTGGCTCCGCTTTTTATCACGGGAATGCTCTTTTTTTGAAAAGGAGTAGGAGATGTAATTTCTAACGAGTCTAATTTCTCTTGTAAATCGGGATGTAATTTTCTGAAGGGCATATTGATTTAATAGATATGGCTTTTATGCAATAGGTTTACTGATTATTGCAAAGATACTGTCTGCAAACGACATAGCGAGAAATGTTGGTTTTATTTGAAACAAAGCGTTAGGTAAAGGATAGCGGGTTTGGGTTTTTCTGAATAATCAGGATTTAATAACTCGGAAAATTTAAAATGGAAGGAGGGTGGTATCCGAAGAAGTAAAGGGAATTCATTTTTTAGAAACTTGTCAGTTTAGTTGTTAATTTTGTTTTCTGTTTAAAACCAAAAACAATGAGTTCCACCATTATCATTATGACCGCAGTTATGCTGCTAACTTTCCTTTCGCCTTTTGGTGTCTATTACGGTGTCACATTGGCAAAGAAAAATGATTATAAAACCCACAGGAAAATTCAAAAGATCATCTTTTTTATCTGTGTGCTAGGAGTTTTGGCATTGGAAGTTTTGATTCGTTATTCAGGCGGTTCAGGAAGTTTAGTCTCGGGAAGTAACTATTATGGAACAAGTTTTTTTACTATTACCTTGGTTTCCCATATTTTTGTCGCTGTTCTTACTTATTTGCTTTGGACAATTCTCATCATTATTTCCAACATAAAATTCAGGAAAAGCCTGCCAGGAAAATTCTCAAAAACACATAAAAAATTAGGATATATTATTTTTGGCGGATTGATTTACACAGCAGTTACCGCTCTGGCGGTTTATTTGATGAGCTTAAATTTGGTTTAAAAATTGATATTTTTGGCTTTAATATTAAAATCAATCGTGACTTTTTTGCATATCCGCTTTTAGTAATAACAATTAAAAATGGATAAGGCAATGCCGATTTTTTGTTTGCCACGCCCAGAGGGAGCAAAAAATCGCAATTAATTAATCCATTTGAGGATAAGCCAACCTTTCGGGTTGGGGCAAGGCTTATTCGGAATTTAATTATCTGTTGTTAATTTTATAGGATTAATTACGGATATGCAATAACTTTTTAACCTAAATGGTTTTTGACCCAGATTTTTAGCAAGATTCTGCTCGGAGTTAAGAGCACATGAACTTTCTAAATTTTATTCCTTTCATTATTTAAACAATCGCATTATCATATCTGTTAAGGAATGCACTAAAGTATATTAAGTTGAAAAAACCTGTTGCCTTTGGAAATGACCTTTTGTTGTGAACATAAAATTTCCTATGTTGCGAAAAATTATGAACCTAACTTTATAAAATGAAAAGATCTACTATCATTGGATGCTTTATAGGCATTCTGTCCCTATCCCTAAGCGCTCAAACCTCTCAACTTTCAAGCGCGAAAAGCAGATCGAATCCTACTAAGATGGAGGCTCGAAAAAAGACGAGTTCTTCAATTCAGGAATTGTTGACACGCCGAGCTAATATTGGCCCGCAACTGGGCGCTATTGCTACACATTTTTCAATTGAGGAGCAGAAAATACTGAAATCCTATTTCAGCACTCAGCAACCCACTGGGACGGCTAATATTGCAAACACTATTATTTCTAACGGTTCTGCTGAGGGTGAAGTAAGTTTTGGATTACCTAGAAGATCTGGACCCCTAACAACAGTTTATGGTGTGGACAATCCAAGCACAAACCTTATAGGATTTGGACCAACAACTCCCGAAGCTGTAGAAGTTTTTGGATCTTCTCCTATAGTTTATAATTTTGAAGATGCAGGGGCGATTGATCCAGAAAACCCATCTACTGGATATGTAATAGACGATTGGGAGAATTCTACACTTTCGATGTTGAATCTGGTTTCTATACCCATTTAGGTAGTATTCCAGGGTGGTGGCTTGATATGGAATATGACAGAACTACGGGTATTCTTTATGCACTTTCAGAAGGAAATCTTTATACCATAGATCCAACAGCAGTAACTGCAACCTTGGTAGGACAATTGGGTATTCCAGCTGAATACTTTCCTGCCACCCTTGCCATAGATGGAAACGGTGTAGGCTATACCTTTGAAATGGTAGATAAAGGTTTTTATTCTATAGATTTGGAAACTGCCGCAACAACTTATATAGGTAATATTGGCTATAATGCTAATTATAGCCAAGGAATGGCTTATGACCCAACTACAGATATGGTTTATATATCTGCCTTTAATGACGATACTTTCAGTGCAGAATGGCGTTCTGTAGACTTGACAACAGGAATGTCAACTTTAATTGGTCCAATAGTGACGCCGGCTGAATTTACACAGGTTGCTTGGGTATCATTTGGTGAAACTCTTGATCCCCCCACTTGTGAAAGACCGACAAATATTGCAGTATCGAACATTACTCCAAGCTCGGTAGATTTGTCTTGGAATACTGAACCTAATGCAAGTAATGGTTATATCTGGTATATTTTTGAGCGTGGTGATAGCCCTGTTACAGACACTCCAGTTGCAACAGGAACAACACAAGTAGGCACAACAACTGCAACCGCAACAGATTTGGCAAATGGGTTAGCCTTTGATTTCTATGTACGCGCCGACTGTGATTCTGATGGATTGAGCCAGTTTGCGGGTCCAATAAAATTCTCCACGATACCAGCTTGTGGAGGTAAATTTTATGATAATGGCGGGCCAAATTATTTTTATGGCGATAATGAGGATTTTACCACTGTTATTAGACCAAACACAGCTGGAGAAGCAGTAACAGTTACCTTTGTCAATTTTGATGTGGAGGATGAATTTGATGCACTGTATGTATTTGATGGCCCCGATACTAATTCACCAATGATTTCCAGTGGAAATCCTGCGACTTATAGTGGTTTTCCTGCGGGGGGATTTTATGGAATTGAAAATCCAGGTCCATTTACATCTACACATCCGGGCGGTTCACTTACTTTCCTGTTTTTAAGTAGCGACTTCGGTATGTATCCTGGATGGGAGGCAGATGTAACGTGTGATACCCTTGGTAAAGAAGAGAACTTTTTAGTAGGCTTCTCTTTTTATCCGAATCCGAATAATGGTATATTAAATCTAAAAAGTATCAATTATATTGAGAATGTTTCCTTTTATAGTATTTTAGGTCAAAAACTACTCACCCAACCTGTAGACGCAACAACTTCACAGGTTGATATATCCGGACTTAGCCAAGGCACTTATTTTATGAAAGTGACAATTAACGGACAATTGGGTACTTATAAAGTACTTAAGAATTAGTGTTTTTAATTGATAATTTTATGTAAGCCGCCCGATTAATCAAATTGGGCGGCTTTTTTAATTTGATCACACTTCCAGTGCTTATTTTCAGTGACTTGGTATTTATCCTTCTGCTAGACACTTTTCTTTATTAAATTGTGCCAGCGCCTGGCATCTGAGTTTAAGATTCTTTGTGAACGTAAGCAGCCCAATTTAAGCTTTTTCCAATAAAATGTTTTTCGTTTCAATTAATCTTGTACTTTTTTACCTAAAATTAAAAGCACCTAACAAATCTCAATTTTAAAGCAAATGAGATTTTCACACCAGCTGAGGGAATGCTAAAAATAAATGTGTACAGTGTTTAAATGGGAGTGGAGATCTATTTACCCCAAAATCTACGATTCCCTCTTGATCACTGGGTAAAGCACTTCCCAAACATTTTCAGCCAAAATTTTATGCCCCTCAACATTAGGATGAATCCCATCATTCTGGTTTAATTCCTTAATCCCACCAACATCTTTTAGAATAAAGGGCATAAAGTCAATGTTGTTTTTTATGGCTAAATTAGGGAAAATGGCTTTAAACCGGTTGGTATAGTCTCCGCCCATATTGGGTGGCATCTGCATTCCCGCCAAAACGATTTTGGTTTTTGGGTTTTTAGCTTTAACTGCGTTAATGATGTCTTGCAAATTTTCTTTGGTTTGCTCTACTGGCAAGCCGCGCAAGCCATCGTTTGCACCAAGTTCTAAAACAAAAATGTCAATATCTTGCTTTAGTATCCATTCAATTCTACTTTTTCCGCCAGCGGTTGTTTCCCCGCTAACTCCAGAATTTACAACTTGATAATTCAGTCCCAACGAATCAATTTTAGTCTGAATAATCGCCGGAAAAGCATCATGGGTGTCCTCTAACCCGTAGCCAGCAGTAATGCTATCCCCAAAAAACAAGATGGTTTTGCTGGAAGTTTTTTCAGAAGATTCAGTTTCAGAAGTGCCATTTTCGTTGCTATCGGCCGTGGTTTTTGATTTTGTGTCATTCCCGCAAGATATTACCAAAAAAACTAGTAGGAAATAACAAAACTTTAAGAGGTTTGGATATGTTGAAACTGTACTATTTAAAAGGGTTTGCGTAGTTTTGGGCCTTGGCATATTTCGGAGATTAGTATAAAAATTAATGGTTTAAATTATATGAGCATTGTTGTTGTCAGTTTGAGCGCATTTCTGCGCTCAGACAGGCTGCTCAACGTGACATACGAGACAATTTTAAAATATAACTATCGACGGATTTATATATAAAATTAAATGACAAAGATATTAAAGATTAGCGGGCTAGAAAAGACTTATAAAAGTGGGTCTAAGCAATTAACAGTGCTTCACGATGTTTCCTTCGACGTTGAAAAAGGACAAACATTTTCAATTGTGGGGCCGTCGGGGAGTGGAAAGACCACTTTACTGGGGTTGGCCGCTGGCTTGGACACTCCCAATGCAGGCTCGGTGGAGTTATGTGGTCACGATTTAAACACCCTCAACGAAGACGAACGAGCACAACTGCGAAATGAAGAAGTGGGATTTATCTTCCAAGATTTTCAACTCTTACCAACATTAACAGCTCTCGAAAATGTCAGTGTGCCTTTAGAGCTTCAGGGCGCAAAAAATGCTGTCAGTAAAGCAAGGGAATTATTGGATAAAGTTGGCTTGGGCGATCGCGTTCAGCATTATCCCTCACAACTATCTGGGGGCGAGCAGCAACGGGTGGCAGTGGCAAGAGCTTTTGCCAATAGCCCTTCTATTCTATTTGCCGATGAGCCTACTGGAAATTTGGACGAAGAAACAGGTGAGAAGGTAATACAATTGCTTTTGAATCTGAATGAGGAAGCGGGAACTACGCTAGTGATTATTACCCACGATTTAGATTTGGCCGCTAGAACACAGCAAATTTTAAGACTTAAAGGCGGACAGATTTTAGAGTTGACGTAAGACCAAAGGACATAAGACAGCCTCTTTTTTAAAATAAAAATGTCATTCTAAACTAGAATATCCGTCCTATGTCATACGTCTTACAGTCCTACGTCAATTAACTAATAAACATTAAAAGTTTGAACAAATCCCAATTAAAATCAAAATTGAACACCGCTTGGCTTTTTAAAATGGCTTGGCGGGATGCAAAAGCGAGTCGGGTGCGACTCCTGCTTTTTATGGCTTCCATTATCCTGGGAATTGCCGCCGTAGTGTCCATACAGTTGTTTAGCCAAAACCTTACAGATAATATTCAACGGCAATCAAAATCCTTGATGGGTGCCGATTTTCGTATTGACATCAACGAGCTTCCATCAGATCGCGCGCAGGCAATTATTGATTCCTTAAAGCCTGATGCCTCTGAAGTAAGCTTCGTTTCAATGGTTGCTTTTCCAAAGAATAATGGTACTAAATTGGTTCGCGTACGTGGATTAGAAGGTGATTTTCCTTTCTATGGAAAACTTGAAACACAGCCTGTTGCACCTGCCACTTCATATCAAACTTTAGGCGGCGCATTAGTGGATGCCACTTTAATGTTGCAATACAATTTACATGCAGGCGACTCATTAAAAATAGGCGAAATAACCTTGCCCATCACTGGCGCATTAAACGCTATTCCGGGTAATACAGCTGTTTCAAGTTCTGTTGCTCCCTTGGTGGTTATTCCGTTTCGGTTTATAGAAGCCACAGAATTATTAAAATTTGGAAGCCGAAAACGCTACGAATATTTCTATAAGCAGCCCGATACCGACTTAATTTTATTGGAGGAGAAATTGCAACCACTATTAGAAGCAGAAAATGCCGATTTAGACACTCATATTAGTACAAGTAGCAGATTAGGCCGCAGGTATGATAATGTGGGCTCGTTCTTAAACCTAACCGCTTTTATTGCGCTCTTGCTAGGCTGTGTAGGGATTGCAAGCTCAGTAAACATCTACATCAAGGAAAAAATAAAGGCGATTGCCGTCCTAAAATGTTTGGGTGCCTCAAGAAAGCAAAGCTTTTTGATATTCTTGATCCAGATTGCAGGAATAGGAATCTTAGGGGGAATTATAGGAACTGCAATAGGAGTAGGGATTCAAGAGCTTTTTCCTATAGTATTAAAAGAGTTTCTGCCCTTCAATTTAACTATTAGCATTTCTGCTCAGCCAATAATTATGGGCGTACTTCTAGGGCTAATTATGTCCGTTTTATTCGCCTTGCTGCCTTTATTGCGCACTTGGTACGTGTCGCCATTGGAGGTGCTTCGGGTTAGTGGCGACACCTCAAAACAATCTAAAAAGGCTAGTTATGTCGCCATTACTGTGATTGTTTTGTTTTTATACGCTTTTTCCTATTGGTTGCTAAAAGATTGGTTATTTGCATTGGCCTTTATCGCAGGGATTATGGCAACTTTTGGCATTCTTTCAGGGATTGCAATCGGCTCTATGAAATTGGTTAAAACCTATTTTCCTAAGAGTGCCGGATTCACTACCCGACAAAGTTTGCTGAATTTATTCCGTCCCAACAACCAAACCATTGTACTCTTGGTAGCAATTGGTTTGGGAACATTTTTAATCAGTACCCTATATTTCACAAAAGATATTTTACTGGATAAAGCCGAAATTGGGCAATCCTCTGAAAGTGCAAACCTGATAACTTTAGACGTACAACCAGACCAAGTAGATGAGGTGGCAAACACTTTTAAAGCGAATGATTTACAGGTTTTAGATAATATTCCGCTAGTTACTATGCGATTGCACAGCATTAAAAATGTATTGGTTAACACTTTGCGAACAGATACTACTTCACAAGTAAAAGACTGGCTTTTAAATCACGAATTTAGAACCACCTACCGCGCAAACCTTATAGATTCCGAAGAAATTGTAGCAGGCGAGTGGGTGCCAATGCAAACCCCAGACGCAATTATACAAGTCTCTATCTCCGAGAATCTTGCCGAAGATGCCAATGTAAGCCTTGGCGATTCTATTACTTTTAATGTGCAAGGCGTACTGATGGAAACCGTGATTAAAAGCATCCGAAAAGTAGATTGGGCAAATCTTCAACCTAATTTTACAGTGCTTTTCCCGCGCGGGGTCTTAGAAAACGCACCACAGTTTTATGTGTTAACCACCAATGCCCCGACGGAAGCCAGTTCGGCGAAATTGCAACGGGACTTGGTGCGTAAATTCCCCAATGTGTCGGTTATAGATCTCCGACAGATGTTTACAGTAGTAGAAGACATCCTCAACAAGGTATCTTGGATTATCAACTTTATGGCGTTTTTCAGTATTCTTACAGGGATTATTGTTTTAATTGGCTCTGTGCGCACCAGTAAGTACCAACGCATAAAGGAAAGTGTGCTCCTGCGAACCTTGGGCGCAAAAAACAAACAGATCCTTACCATTACCGCTCTCGAATATTTATTCCTAGGAATTTTGGGCAGCCTCTTGGGCATCCTTTTGGCGCTGATTAGCAGCTTGCTGTTGGCTGAATTTGTATTTAAAGAACCCTTTGCACCATCACTAATCCCGTTCTTGGTTTTCTTGCCGGGAATCTCTCTTTTGGTTTTAGGGATTGGGTTGAGTAATATTCGGGAGGTGTTAAGAAGTTCGCCGCTGGAGGTGTTGAGGAAGAATTGAAGAAGAATTATTCATTCTAATTTTATTAAATAATACCGTCCTTGCCAAAATTAGTTAAACGTAATTGTCTATTTTTAAATGAAAATGCTGCCGCTGAATTTAGCCATGAATCTGAACTAATTTATATCCAAAATCCAACCCGACATTTGAGTTTTTTGTAAACGTTTTGTTCGAGTCTTGTTCGAGTCTTGTTCGAACGTTGTTCGAACGTTGTTTGCGGAAAAAGACGTTTTGCGAACAATATTCGAACAAGGATAGAATCGGACTTAAGAAAAGGATTTTTAATGCCTTTTTTTACCTTGTGGTGATATTTGAATGGGTTGGATTATTTAAATAAATTTTC
>JBLWTS010000086.1:0-15265 GCA_048270045.1 Aequorivita sp. | reverse complement strand
ACGGAGAGGCGATTTTGTGTTGCATGATTTTGTGGTGTTCATGTCGCAATGACTTTGAATCTGTGGCGAGTAGTGGAAATCTTGAATTTTCAAAAGACACCGTTTATTTAGATACGATTTTTACAAATATAGGCTCCAGCACATATAATCTAAAAGTATATAACAATAGCAAAGAAGACATTCATATTCCAAGCCTTAGATTGGGACAAGGAGAAGCTTCACATTATAGGTTGAATGTAGATGGAGTGCCAGGGAAAGTTTTTCAGGATGTGCAGATTCTGGCAAAGGACAGTATCTTCATTTTTGTTGAAACTACTTTTGACATCAACAATCCTCCCACTAACTCAAACGAGTTTATTTATACAGATCAAATTCTATTCGACGCTGGCTCCAAAGAGCAAAAAGTTGAACTGGTAACCTTAGTAAAAGACGCCATTTTTCTCTATCCCGAAAGACATTCAGATGGAACCACAGAAACCCTAATCCTCGGTTCTGGAGATAACACCGTTGAAATTCCCGGCTTTTTTCTCGACGATGACGAACTGACATTTACCAATGAAAAACCTTATATTATTTATGGTTTTGCCGCAGTTAAAGCAAATAAAACCTTAATGGTTGAAGCTGGAGCAAGGGTTCACTTCCATTACAACAGCGGAATCTTAGTAGCAGAAAACGCATCGATGAAAGTTATGGGAACGCAAAGTTTTGATCCGGAAGCCATGGAAAACGAAGTGATTTTTCAAGGGGACAGACTAGAACCTTCCTTTTCGGATGTTCCAGGACAATGGGGATACATACGACTTACGAGCGGTAGTAAAAACAACGAGTTTAATCACACCACTATAAAAAACGCAATAGTTGGATTAATAGTAGAAGACAGTCCTGTAAATCTGAAAAACGTTCAAATTTACAATAACTCGAACATTGGTCTACTAGCACGTACAGGAACAATTTACGGTGAAAATGTTGTAATAAACAACAGCGGGCAGTCCTCGCTAGCATTGCAATATGGTGGGAATTACGAGTTTAACCACTGTACCTTTGTCAATTACTGGACCAATGGATTTAGAAATTTCCCAGCGGTTACCATTGAAAATACATTTGAAACTGAAGAAGAAATTTTTGTTAAGGACTTAGTAAAAGCAGATTTTACAAATTGTATTATCTATGGAAATGATAATAGAGAATTTGCTTTATCGAAAAACGACCAAGGTGCTTTTAACTTTAATTTCACAAATTGTTTGATGCGTTTTGAAGACCCTCGTGGAGAATTTGGAAACATACCTTTATATGATTTTTCTAACTCTTCTTTATATACCGATGTGGTTTTTAATACCGATCCTGTTTTTCAAAATACCGGAAAAAACAATCTTAATATTGAATCTGGAAATTCGGGTGCTGATGGAATTGGATTGACTGGGGTGCCACCTCAGGAAGATTTAAATGGCGTGGCTCGACCAACCCCTCCTACTCCTCCTGATGCTGGGGCTTATGAAAGCTCAGTTTTTCCGGAAGATTAAAGATTTACAAATGGAATAGATTTCAGGTTAAAACCTTAAAGAAACTCATTGGACTTTATATAAAATCCAATGAGTTCCTTATTATTAAGGCAACCATTTTTTCTCAAAATTTGGTTTGCGTTTTTCCAGAAAAGCATCGCGACCCTCTTTAGCTTCCTCCGTCATATAGGCAAGTCTAGTAGCTTCTCCAGCAAATACTTGTTGTCCAACCATACCGTCATCCGTAAGGTTCATCGCGAATTTCAACATTTTAATGGAAGTGGGCGATTTGGCCAAAATTTCCTGAGCCCATTCGTAGGCTGTGGCTTCAAGTTCGTCGTGTGGAATCACAGCGTTTACCATTCCCATCTCAAAAGCTTCTTGTGCAGAATAATTTCTTCCGAGGAAAAAAATTTCCCTAGCTCTTTTTTGTCCGACCATTTTAGCGAGATAGGCGCTCCCATAGCCACCGTCAAAACTAGTAACGTCAGCATCGGTTTGTTTGAAAATAGCGTGTTCCTTGCTCGCGAGCGTTAAATCACAAACCACATGAAGGCTATGACCACCTCCTACTGCCCAACCCGGAACCACACAAATAACAGCTTTGGGCATAAAACGAATTAATCGTTGCACATCCAAAATATTCAATCTGTGGTAACCATCTTCGCCCACATATCCCTGCTGTCCTCTCGCCTTTTGATCGCCACCACTACAGAAACTGTAAACCCCATCCTTTGGAGAAGGACCTTCAGCAGAAAGCAAAACCACTCCAATGGAAGTATCTTCCTGTGCATCGTGAAAAGCATCGAGCAATTCGGCAGTGGTTTTGGGCCTAAATGCATTTCGCACCTCGGGACGGTTAAAAGCGATACGGGCAACACCATTCGATTTTTTATAAGTGATATCAGAATATTCCTTGGCTATTTTCCAGTTGGGAGCAGACATAAGTATTGTTTTTATTTTCAAAGATAATAATTCCGCCATAGTGAAATTGAATCGAATCCGCTTTCTTAGCCGAATTCCTAATTCTTTGGAATCATTTTCTATTAGTTATAGTTGGCTCAAAATTTGATATATTTGCAATTATGAAAAAACTTTTGTTTCTTTTTTTATTCTTCCCTTTTATCGCCTCTGCGCAATTGGACTTGGAATCCAATAAAGGTAGGTTGAACATGGTGCATTTGCCTGCAATTGAAAGTGTGATGCTCACTCCTATGCCCAATAAAATAAATTTCCTCAATAAATATTCGAACAAATTACCTTCCTTTAGATTGAGTAAGGAAAATTATCGTGAGCCTGTGAGTATGCTCGGAGCAATGGCAACGACTGAAAATTATGTAGAATCGGGTATTCTAGTATCTTTAAATGCTAAGAAATATGGTATTTATGCTGGCAGCAGTAGTTATAGTGCCGACAGTTCAACAAAAGTCAAAAACATTGTGTATAAAGACGTGAGTCGTGGTTTTCTTTTTCCCGATTTATATTCTCCCACTACCAATGGCTTTGGAGTTGGAGTATATCCCAGTTATTCCCCATATCGGGTGGGACGAAGTTATTATTAGGTACTAGGCCAAAAAGATTAATATTTTATATAATCCAATGAATAGAATTTATTTCAACTCTATTCCATCTTCTTTAATTACAATCTGCTTGTCCTTATAAAGTGTTCCGATAGCCTTCTTAAAACTCTTTTTGCTCATTCCCAACTGATTTTTGATAGTATCAGGGTCAGATTTATCGTGAAGTGGAAGAAATCCTCCAGCGGCTTCAAGTTCTTCTCTGATATAATTTGCGTTAGGCTCGATACTTCTATATCCAGGTCTTTGCAACACCAAATCGATTTTATTGTCCTCGCGTATATTTTTGACGTAGGCTTTAATCTTATCTCCACTTCGGATGTCTTCAAAAATATCTTCTATATAAATCAATCCCGTATGAACTCCGTTGATAATTGCATTGGCGCCCTTTTCAGTGATATGGGTTACTAAAATTTCCACTTCTTCAAAAGGTTCAACGGTCAATTCTTTATTCTGAAGAAAACGATTGGTTTTGCTGGAACCTACCAAACGATTGGTTTTTTCATCCAAATATAAATGCACAATATACCAACTGCCCTGTTTCATTGGGCGGGCTTGTTCCTTAAATGGAACGAAAAGTTGTTTCTCCAAGCCCCAATCCATAAACGCACCAAACTCTGTAACTGCGCTACAATGTAAATACCCGTAAGAATTAAGTTCCAAAAAAGGGTCTAAAGTTGTCGCAATGGGACGCTCTTCATTGTCTAAGTAAATAAATACCTCGATTTTATCGCCAATGGTATATTCTTCTGGTTTATACTTATGTGGCAACAAAACCACATTTTCTTCCTCATCTCCCAAATACAACCCTGGATCGGTTTCTCGAAGGATTGTCAATGTATTGTGTTCGCCTAATTTTATCATATGTGCAAAGGTAAAGTATTATGGAGTAATATCATATGGGTTGAAAATGAAAGAGGTATTGATTGGCAAGAATCAAGATTCGAGACCGCTTAGCTGCTAGAACCAAGACTAACTATCTAGGAAATAAATTTGAAATAGTCAATCAAAACACCGTCGTTCACTGTCGAAGGCGTGAATATTTCCAACAAAGCAGGGCCATTATTTAGATTGAAAAATTCATTCACTTTCTCCCTTAATCCGATCTCATCATTCCATGATTTATAATGAAACCCATACATTTCCGAAAGTTGTTTGGCACTTAGATTGTGTTTGGTTTCAAAATAAGTGTCGAACAATTCAGAATCTTTATCTCCAGGAAGTATTCTGAAAATACCTCCTCCCCCATTGTTTACAACAATTATTTTGAAATTTTTCGGAATGTAATTGTTCCAAAGTCCGTTGCTGTCATAAAAGAAACTGAGATCTCCCGTTAAAAAAACCGTAGGTAATTTTGAAGCATACGCAGCGCCTACTGCTGTACTTGTACTGCCGTCAATACCACTGGTTCCACGGTTACAGAAGACTTCAACCGTATTGGAAATATCAAAAAGTTGAGCATAACGAATAGTGGCACTATTACTTAATTGAAGTTGAATGGTTTTAGGAAGCTCGTGAAAAATAGTGCAAAAAGCCATAAAATCAGAATAAGGAATCTGGGATTCATAGAGCTGGTGACGCTTCAAACGATAATCCTTTACCTGAAGCCAATGGTCTCTATAATCTGACTCAACTGCTATTGTCTTGGGAAGAAATTCTACACAAAATTCATTTATAGTCGATTTAAAATGCTTTTCCAACACAAAAAATGTGTCATACGCTCTTTTGGAATCTACATGCCAGTGCGTCTTTGGTTGAAAATCTCGTAAGAAGGCTTTAATTTTTTTGGAAACAATCATCCCGCCAAAAGTGAGTAATATTTCGGGTCGTAATTTTTTAAAATCTTCTTCCTGAAGTGGCGCTATCAATTGATCTATTGCGGAAATGAAATTTGAATGATTTAGATTGGAAGTAGTTTCAGTCAAAACTAAAACACTTTCATCCAAAGCGAGCTGTTCAATAAATCGAGATTCCAAACTGTTAGGCTGAAGCACACCAACCAGAATCATTTTTCTTTTACTATTATTCCACAGCTCCACAAAATGTGACAAGTCCTCACCTAGAGATACCTCCGACAATCTTGCGGGAACATGCTGTGGGTAAACAAGCTGTTGCTCCGTAGTTTTATAAAGCGGTTCCGAAAATGGTATGTTGATATGAACAGGACCGTTTAGCTCAAAAGCTGTGTTTAAAGCAATATTAATTTCGGTTTCATTAGACACCTGAAAATCTTCCCCTTCTTTACAATTGGCGCTGTAAAGAATATGATTTTCAAATACATTTTCTTGGCGAATGGTTTGTCCATCTCCTATATCAATAAATTCCGAAGGTCTGTCAGCGGATAGCACCACTAAGGGGATATCGCTATAAAAAGCTTCAGCAATAGCAGGATAATAGTTTAGCAAAGCCGAACCTGAAGTGCAAACAATTGCCACAGGTTTTTTTAACTGCTGCGCCATTCCGAGTGCAAAAAATGCAGAACAGCGCTCATCGACAACGCTAAAACATTTGAATTCAGGATGTTCCCCAAAACCGATAGTCAAGGGAGCATTCCGCGAGCCAGGCGAAATTACAATATGATTAATGCCCTTTTCTAAGCATAATTGCACAAGGGTTTGCGATAGTATTTTTGTGGAGAATTTCATGGGTGGCAAAGGTACGAAGTCGCTTAAAACTTTAAAGCATTGGGTGCAATACTTGTAGCATGGTTTGCATTTTATTTTGGGTTTCTTTCCACTCCTCATCCGGAACAGAATCTGCCGTAATTCCACCCCCTACAAAAATGGATGCTTTCCCGTTTTCGATTTTCATACATCTCAAGTTGACCATTAAAGTGGCAGAAGCGCCATCATCTTTAACAGGGCCAATAAAACCAGTATAAAATTCTCTTGAATAACCTTCATTTTCAATAATGAAATCTCTGGCGAAATCCCGTGGTGTGCCACAAACGGCTGGGGTTGGATGTAATGCCTGGGCGATTTTAGACAGCGAACTGCGCACCTTTCTTAACTTTCCAGATATGTCTGTACACAGATGTAAAAGCGAGCCTGCGCGATGGTTACGCACTTCTGAAACCTGAATGTCTTCTACGATGCCTTTTAAATTGTCGAGGATGGCTTCGGTGACAAAATGCTGTTCTTCCAATTCCTTTTTACGCCAAGCAATGATTCCCGAACTGTAAGGCTGAGTACCAGCTAAAGCCATTGTTTTAAATTCGTTCTTATTGATATCGACAAGGATTTCGGGAGTGGCCCCGCACCAAATTCCAGTTTGGGGATGATACCAAACATATCTAAACGCGGTCGGATAGGCTGAGAATAGTCGTTCCATCAAACTTGCTATCGAAAAATCGGAAAGGGAAAACTCCTTCTTTCGAGAAACGACAATTTTTGCAGCTTTCCCAGTTTTGATAATATCAATTGTTTTACTGATAAATTCTTGATAGGCAATTTTATCGATTTCCAATTCTGGAATTTCAACCCGCTCCTTCTCTATTTCGGAAGTTTTTAGAAGTGCTTTTAAGTATTCTGAATCGTTATATGGTAAAAAATAACTTTCTAAACCGTTGTTAAATGGAGCTAATACAAAACCATTTTTGTTCAGGGAGGCATCGCTATGCAAAGTGGCGTTGTTTTGGCAATAGCAACTTACAGTTTCACTATTTGCCGAAGAAAATATTACAAACGGCAAGTTATTCTCGAATTGTTGAGAAACTCTTTCAATCAGGGTTTTGAAATCCATTATTTGTGCTTTGGTAGAGTAATGGTTGTAAGTTTTACCAGGGACACCAATGCGCCTTCCTCGTTGGTGATTTTTATTTGCCAAAGTTGCGTGGTGCGGCCTTTGTGAAGAATACTTGCGTGGGCATAAACATAGCCATCTCGCACACTTTTTACGTGATTGGCAGCTATCTCCAAACCGCGGATTACGACTTCATTGGAATTTAAAAAGATAAATGCTCCCGCACTCCCCACACTCTCAGCCAAAGCCACCGAAGCCCCGCCGTGCAGTACGCCATCAGGTTGGTGGATTCTTGGAGTAACAGGCATGCGCGCCACCAAAAAATCATCGCCCACATCGGTAAACACTATTTCCAGAGTTTCCATTAGGGTGTTCTTGCACATATTGTTGCAGGCAGTAAGGATTTGGGTTTTGGTCATTTTTGTGTGTTTGGGTTTGTTTTTGTAAAAATACGAATTGGTATTAAGAAAAGGAGAATTCGCTAGAAGGTAAACGAAACACTAGCTAAAAAAAGCTTTCTATCTCCCCAACAAAGTTTCAATAATAGCGAATATCTACTAAAAGCCCTAATCACCCCGCCAATCCCGAATAGTGAGATACGATTTCCAAGAGTTAACAACTCCACTTCATTTAACAACAAATAAAAATGAGCTCGAAGGATTTAAAAATTCTTCGAGCTCTTAATCTTTTTATAGTTCCGAATAATGGAACTCTAATTATTTATACTTTTCTTCGTCTTCTTCCACCAGTACCAGCAGATTGAGGACGTTCACTTCCTCTACGACCTTTACCTTTGAATTTAGATTTGTCTCCTCC
The DNA here is from genome assembly GCA_048270045.1 of Aequorivita sp. Lineage (GTDB taxonomy): Bacteria > Bacteroidota > Bacteroidia > Flavobacteriales > Flavobacteriaceae > Aequorivita. The sequence goes on along the minus strand of JBLWTS010000086.1, from coordinate 7,632 downwards.
ATCAAAACTTCCACGGCGTTTTTTAAAATCGCCTTGTTGTCCTCTGTCATCACCTCCACTTCGGCTTCCTCTTCGTTTTCCGCGATCTTTGCCACCCTTGTTACGACCAGTATCCTGACTTATCTCAATGTTAATCTGTCTTCCCTCCAATTTGAAGTCCTTGAAGATTCCCATTACCAATTCTTGATGCTGAGCGTCCGTATTAAAAAACGAAAAACTGTCTTTCACATCAACTTTATAAACATCATCTTTTCCGAGTTGAAGTAAATCTCTCAGGAAATCCTTAAGACTCATCCAATCAAAATCGTCTTTCCCTCCTATGTTCAGGAAATAACGAACAGTGTCTTTATCCTCGGCTTCAGAAAAACTACGATCCCCTGATACGTTAAGGTCTTTAGAGGTTTTATAATAATTGAAAAAACGGGTAAACTCAACTGAGAATACTTTTTTAATCAATTCCTCCTTTGAGAAATCCGCCAAAACCTCATTGATATTAGGAAGATAAGTGTTAATCTCATCATTGATTTTGGTGTTTTTGATCGTGTTGGCAAGGTGAAACAATTGCACTTCACAAATTTCCATTCCAGACGGGATTTCCTTCGCAACGAACTGTTTCTGAATAATCTTTTCAATAGTTCTGATTTTCCTTACCTCACTTTTTGAAACAATTACCATAGAAATACCCGTTTTTCCAGCACGACCGGTACGACCGCTACGGTGGGTATATATTTCTATTTCGTCTGGCAACTGATAGTTTATTACGTGAGTTATATCATCAACGTCAATTCCACGTGCGGCAACGTCTGTAGCCACAAGCATTTGAATTTGGCGCGAACGGAATGACTTCATTACCATATCACGCTGGCCTTGGCTCAAATCTCCGTGTAGTGCCGCTGCGTTATAGCCGTCTTCAATAAGTTGTTCAGCAACCTTTTGGGTATCGCGCTTTGTTCGACAAAAAATGACGGAGAAAATATCCGGATTTGCATCTGCCAATCTTTTTAATGCGCTGTAACGATCTCTCGCATTTATCAAATAATACTCGTGGGTAACGTTATCAGCACCTTTGTTTTTGGTGCCAACAGTTATTTCTACGGGAGTATGCATGAATTTTTTTGCAATAGTTGCAACTTCCTTCGGCATGGTCGCACTAAAAAGCCAAGTGCTCTTATCTTTAGGCGAGTGTGAGAGAATTTCAATAATATCATCATAAAAGCCCATATTGAGCATCTCATCGGCCTCATCGAGAACGCAATACTCTATTTTTGAAATATCAATCAAGCCACGGCCAATCATATCCTTCATACGACCTGGAGTGGCAACAATAATCTGCGCACCTCTTTTAATTTGACGCGCCTGATCGGTTATACTTGCTCCCCCATAAATAGCGGTTACATTAAGACCTGGCATATATTTGCCATAAGCGATCATTTCATTTGTAATTTGAAGACAAAGTTCACGCGTTGGCGATAGAATAAGTCCTTGAGTAGTTCGGCGATCTACATTGATTTTTTGCAACATTGGAAAACCAAATGCTGCAGTTTTTCCGGTTCCAGTTTGAGCCAGCGCCACCATGTCGGTTTCGCGGTCTAAAAGAATTGGAATTGCTTTTTCTTGAACTTCGGAAGGCGTTTCGAAACCCATGTCGGTGATGGCTTTTAGAAGATTCTCTTCCAAGCCGAGTGTTTTAAATGCTGTCATTTTTAGTAATAAGATGTTTTTATATGCGTGCTAATGGGAAGCGACTGGACATATAAAAACGGACAGCTTCACTATAACACCTCCCCACCCTGGGGAAATTTTCTCAAAAATCCGAAGTATTTAATACTCGATTTTTACGAGGGTGCAAAAGTAGATTAAAGTTTTTGTTTAATAGCAAAAGTTGGCGTTTTTTTATGAATTTATCAAAACTCCAGTAATTTTTAAAAACTTTGAGGTGTGAAACTATGTACTGCACCTGCATATTGCCACTTATTTCGAGAGGTAATCAATCAACTGCCGCATTGCCTTTCCACGATGTCCAATTTCACTCTTTTGAAGTAAAGTCATCTGTGCAAAAGTTTTGTCATATCCTTTGGGCTGAAAAACTGGGTCATAGCCGAAGCCAGAGTCGCCACGAAGCTCTGTTGTTATTTCGCCCTCACAGATTCCGAGAAACATAATTTCGGAATGATCCATTGAAAGCGCGATTGCTGTTTTAAATCGAGCCGAACGATCATCTTTTCCATTGAGATTTTTCAAAAGTTTTTCAATATTCGCTTGTGAGTTATGGGCATCTCCGGCATATCGAGCACTGTAAACTCCTGGTTCATTGTTAAGAGCCTTAACCTCAAGACCTGTATCATCCGCAAAACAATCAAGATCGTATTTTTTTCGAACATAATCAGCTTTTAGAATTGCATTGCCTTCAATAGTATCGGCAGTTTCGGCTATATCTTCATCACAACCAATATCTGTTAAGCTCAGCAATTCTATATGTGAAGGCAACATGGCTTTAACTTCAGTGAACTTATTTTTATTGTGAGTGGCAAAGACGAGTTTCATTTTGGATTATAATTTAAGCTTAATAAATTTTCAATCATTCCAGGCACGAAGTATTTCAGAAGTAAAAACATGTTTCATGGATTAATTCTAAGCACATAATCACTTATTAGGATACCAATCCATTTGAACAACCTTAATATTGGAATCTTTCTCCTCTATTAAAGATTTAAATTTTGCCACGTCGCTCAACACATCTGCTCCTCGGTAATGATATGGATAAACTGTCTTGGGCTTAAATGCAAGCACGGCCTCAGCAGCTTTGTCAACGGACATCGTGTAAGGCAAATTCATACAGATAAAGGCAATATCTATGTTGTTCAAGTTTCGCATTTCGGGAATATCCTCGGTATCACCGGAAATGTAAATTCGTTTGTCATCTTTCTCCAAGATATATCCATTCCCTCTACCTTTGAGATGATACTGAACCGCTTCCTTCCTCAAATTGTACATCGGTATCGCTTCCAGCATTATTCCAAATTCAGAACCCGCGTCTCCATTATTCATTATTTTAGTCTTTTTCTGAAGAGCTTCAGGTAACTTATCAAAAACAGATTTGGGTGCAATTATCTGGGTACTTTCAATTTTAAGAGATTCGAGGGTAGAAAGGTCCAAATGATCACCGTGAATGTCCGTTATCAAAATTAAGTTCGGGTTATCGTATTTCAAATAGGCTTCTTTATCACCTACTGGATCGACATATATAGTCGTTCCATCCCAATTTAGAACCAGTGAAGCATGTTCTATCGGATGAATAACAATCTCATTTTTATCGGTTATTTCAGGTTCTTGAATGGCCTCGATTGAGTTTTCTAAAATACTTTCATCTCCATTTTTGGATTGTGGATTGTTTTTACAACCCATTATCGCTGATAAAAAGAAGAGAATTAGAATAGTTTGTTTCATGTTTCTGATTTTGACTTTAAAGTGCTAAGATGAAGAAACAGCATCACTTACCAAATACGCAATGGTCTTTCCCACTTGATTTGGAAAAATTCCCAAGGATGGAGCACCTTCACAGATATGAAGATAGCGCGCATTCTCTTTTCTGGAAAAATGATTGACAAATGTCCTCGCTTCGGTTAATGAAAATCCGCTAGGCGAAATCGCACTACTTCCCAACATCGCAATAGCGTCCATATCGAGTTCGATTCCGAAGTTCTTGTCGCAGCAGAAATGCTCCGCCTCCTCCAATGCTTCGGTAAAAGTCAATTTTTGCTGAACTGATATATCCTCGAAAAGATTGAAGTCTATCCTTTCCGATTTCTTTTTCATCGTATTGAAAACTGCTTCGGAAGTATAATTTCTGTGAAGTCCGAAGATGAAATATTTATCCAGAAAACCATCTTCAAAAGCGTACGAAAAGCCATTGCCACTGTGTCGATGTTCTAAAGCCCGAAAATCGGTGTGGGCATCAAAGTTTATACAGTTTACTTTTGAATTTAATCCTTTGGAAGCGCCCTTTAGATTTCCGTAACTGTTGTTATGACCACCTCCTATAATGATGGGAAATTTTCCAGCGGCGATTATTTCTTGGATAACTAAGGATACTTTATCGTCAATTTGAGATACTAATCCTCCGAGCTCTTCGGCAAAATGGTTTTCTTCGGCACTGATGGATTCCGCTTGTTTCATTTGCTTTTCACAATCTATTTCGCCTAAAAGAACTAGATTTTTGGCATTTGTCATCTCGTTAAACTGAATGTTTAGCAAACTGCCCAAAGCGGCTTCCCATGCTTTTGAAGTTCCCGCATTTCCATAATTGGCACGGACGCCAATATCTTCAGGAATTCCTAGAAGCACATATTTTGATGGATGATTTTTAAGATCTTCTGTTTTTTGAACGAAAGAAATTCTCTCTCCAAATTTTACTTCTCCAGCTCTTGGCTTTAATAGAGATGAAATATTATTTTCAGAATAAATTTTCAGCACGTTCATTTTACCTCAGCTCCGTTAATGATTACAGAATCAATCAAATTACTTCCGAAGGCATAAGGCAAATAACCATAAGAAGGAATTTCCTTGGTAATGATAATATTTGCGACTTTTCTTTTAGTTATACTGCCGTGAGAATGGCTCAACCCCATGGCGTACGCGCCATTTATGGTTGCTGCATTGATAGCTTCTTCTGGAGTTAATCGCATTTTTATGCAGGCTGTGGCCACGACAAAATTCATGTTTCCACTAGGAGTAGAACCTGGATTATAGTCCGTAGCGAGCGCTAAAGGAAGTCCGGCATCAATCATTTTTCTTCCGGGAGCATACGGAATACTTAAGAAATAGGAACACGACGGAAGCGCCACTGGCATTGTATCGCCGTTTTTAAGTGCTTCTATGTCCGCCTCGTACATAATTTCTAAATGGTCAACACTCAAGGCCTTATGTTTTACAGCCGAAGCAATTCCGCCGATACTATTGAATTGATTTACGTGAACTTTTGGAATGAGATTATACTTTTTTCCTTCAATAAGCATTCTCTCCATATCTGCTACCGAAAAATATCCTTTTTCACAAAACACATCCACGTATTCGGCGAGGTTTTCTTCTGCAACCTTCGGGAGCATTTCGTTGCATAATAAATCTAAATAGCCATCTTTATTGTCTTTATATTCCGTGGGAATGGCATGTGCTCCTAAAAAAGTGGTTTTTATATCAATAGGATATTCCTTTGCAAGTTTTTTGGCCACTCGCAGCATTTTCAGTTCAGCTTCTAAAGTGAGTCCGTAGCCGCTTTTAATTTCGATAGCACCAGTACCAAGTCGCATTACTTCCTCCAAACGGACGGCGGATTGATGATATAGATCCTCTTCGGAAGTTTGTTGAAGCTTTTTTGCACTATTTACAATTCCTCCTCCTCTCTCAGCGATTTCTTGATAGCTTAACCCGTTTATACGGTCAACAAATTCCTGCTCCCGGTTGCCAGCATACACAAGATGTGTGTGACTGTCGCACCAAGCTGGCAGCACGATTTTCCCAGAGCAATCCAGAGTTTTAAATCCTTGATGCGGTCCCATTTTATCCATGGTTCCATAATCTTCAATGATTCCATGCTCTATATAAAGCCAAGCATTTTTCAGAGTGGGAAGCTCTTTCATTTGTTCTCCGCTTAACTTTTCAGGACAATTTTCGCGAACTTGGAGTAATTCTTTTATATGAGTGAGGAGTAGTTTCAAAAGTGAAAGTTTTTAAATGAATAGATTTTATAGGAAAATAGAGAGCCTAAATTTTCGCTGGGATCACAGTATTCTGTTTGCTTTTTCCCGCAAATTTTATCGCCTCTACTTTTTTCATTAAAAGTAAGTGTTATCGAACAAAGTGCAAAATATGAAAATGAGTTCGTTATCCAATTCCAATGATTAGAGATTCCAAAAACAATTACCTTTTCAGTTTAATGAAGTTCTAATAAGTTCGAAAAACGAAATTCTATCCTATCTTAAAAGTCATAATTGCAAAATGAGCATGGTTTATCAAATCCTCTGAAACACTTCCCTCAAAGAAACGAGCCAAACCTGTTCGACCGTGGGTTGTAACTGCTACAATGTCTGCATCAACTTTTTTAGCGTACTTCAAAATTCCTTTTTCGGCAGATTTATCCGCAATATAATGGACCTCTTTTAACCGATTTAGATTGCCTTCTGCTTGTTCTAGAAAATTTTCCACAGCCCATTCTGTTTCGTCGCTATTTCTAAAGCCTTCTCCTGGTACGTTAACGTGTAGCAATTGTACCTCGGCGCCTAATGAGTCGAGAAGTTCAATTGCACTTAAAAATGACGATGCGGCCTCTTCCGAGAAATCGGTTGCAAAAACAACTTTCTTCACATCCCAATCAATCGGTTTATTTTTAATTACTAACACCGGAATATCGGAATGACGAACCACCTTTTCGGTATTTGAACCGATAAAAAAACCACTAATTCCGCTGGCTCCCTTAGAACCCATAACTATAAGGTCAGCCTTATTTTCAGCAGCCACCTTTCCCAATTCACTAAAAACCTTGAAATGACGGATAATAGGTGTTACGGAAACTCCTTCCAAGTATTCCCTTTTTAAAAACTCCGAAAATTTCTTTTCAGCCAATTTAGTGTAAAACAAGGTCTTTTCTATGTAATCATTCTCGGTTTCCTTCCCATATGCATGAACTGTAGAAAGTTCTAACATGTGAAGTGCTAAGATATTAGCATTGTGTTTTTTGGCTAAAATTGCTGCGGCATTCAATGCATATTCGGAATATTCAGAAAAGTCGATAGGTACGATTATGGTTTTCATTTTATAGAATTTAGATTATACTCTTAACAGGTAAAATAATGTTTATGAACTTCAGAAGATCTGGTGAATTTTATCAAATAATATTGAGACAAAATTTCATCCAAACCAATAAAAAATAATTACAATTATAAAATTACGATTCTTTAAATAGAATCTGTTATTTCGACTTCCGTTTTATTAAAAACAGAGATGAATTTTAGAAAATTTTAGGAATATTCACATTTCCTTCTGATGAATGCTCTAAATTTCGTAGGAAAGTATCTCCACTTACTATCGACAAAAGGAAAGTTTTCTATCAGTATCACAACTTAAAAATATTGATTCTGCGACTTTATGAATCTGCGTTTTTCTGAGATAGTCTGAATATAATTTATACCTTTAAACTCCTGAAAAATTTAGAAAAATGGATTCACAAAAGTTAGGTTTAAACACTATATGCACTCACGTGGGCGAAGTGGAGGACAAACAATTCAAAGGGGCTATTTCGCCTCTATTTATGTCTAGTAGTTACGCTTATGAAGATGTAGAAGTTAAGCGCTATCCGCGATATTTTAATACGCCGAATCAAGAAGCACTTTGCAAGAAAATTGCGCGATTGGAAAATTGTAAAAATGCCCTAATATTCGGAAGCGGAATGGCTGCCGTGAGCACAACCATGCTCGCCTTCTTGCATAAAGGAGACCACGTAGTTCTTCCTCAAACCTTATATGGAGGCACCTACAATTTTGTGGTTGAGGAATTTCATAAATATGGAATTGAATATTCTTTTGCAAAAGGATTTACCGAAGCAGATTTTTCTGAAATAATTAAACCAACCACCAAAGT
>JBLWTS010000085.1:0-15435 GCA_048270045.1 Aequorivita sp. | reverse complement strand
AAAGATAATGGAGAAATGACAGGTGTTTGGAGAGAATATCATAAAAATGGAGCCCTTGAATCTATAGGCGAAATCAATGGGCCGTATAGTTATAATCGAACAGGCGAATGGAAAGAGTTTAATGAAAACGGAACTTTGGCGGCAATTGGCAGTTATACGAAAGAAGGAGTCCGTATAGGCGAATGGAAAGTGTATAATGAGGATGGTACTTTATGGGTTGAATCAAGTTATGATGTTGAAAGAAACTTAACCGTCAATAAAGAATATTATCCCAATGGTAATTTGAGGCAAAAGTACGAAACCAAAAACAAGAATTACCATAACATTTTTGAGTATAATGACCGTAATGGCAACGCTCTTAAATTAGGAACGTTAAAAGATGGTAACGGCACCATACATAATTATGATGAGGATGGGAACATAACCAATACAGTAACCTATAAGGATGGTCGTCCTGTTGAATATGAGTAAATGGTTGGATTGAATTATTAATAAAATTCCTCTAATATCAAAATTATGAAAACATTAAAAAATACCGCTCTATTTATTGGAATGGAAAGTAGCGTGGAGGAATGAATTGGGTGACGAAAACAAATTTTTAAACTTCAATATTTTCAATCTTAATGCTAATTTTTTTCTCCTTTGCCCAAAGTCAAGAAAAACAAAATGATGCTACAATCGAAGAAACTGTAACTTGAATAAATAAAGTTGCTATTGTAATCATTGATATCAAACAAAGCCTTAAAAAAAATCAAGAGATGAGAAATATAATATTCCTCCTGGTCATTATAACTAGCTTTAATTGTTATAGTCAAGAAATTAAATTAGTCAAATTTGAATCGTCAAGTTGCGAAGAAGAAAAAATGATAGAAAAGAAAATACTATCTAAAAAACAAGTTAAGGACACTTTAATAATAAAAATCGCTACACTACGGAACTGTTGCGGAAGTGTTTCGTCTTCAGTAGATTTTAAAGAAATGCCTACAGGAAAAGATATTCTAAATATACAATATGAACATTATGTAAGTAATCCGTGTATGTGTATGTGTTATTACGAATATGAATATACTATTGAAGGTCTTGAAGATGATAATTATTTAGTTTATATAAATAATGAGGAAGTAAAGCAATAATAAACGAATCTATCTATCACTTCTTTTTAGCAATAGTATCAATAACCAGCCAAACTAAAACTGTTTTATGAGATTTTTAATATTACTCCCAATTTTAATAATATCGCTAGCAACCAAGGCACAAAAACTCGTTTTAAACGACCACCTTCACGCGCAGTATGTGCAAGAAGTTATTTTGCCAGTTTCAGATGAGGCTTATGTACTTGTAAAAGACAGCACCGCTTTTTTATATAATGTCAATAATGTGCTACCCTTCAAAAAACAAGAACTTAATGATATTTACATATTAAATGAAATTGAAAAAAGACTGTACACTATAGCTTTAGTGCCACAATATGTAGATCAAATAGACTTCGATACCGAAGAAATAACCACACTCGTTACTTACGTCTATGAAGTATATTATGCTTCTGTCGATAATGATAAAATTGATGAGCTCGTAAAGCGTTATGGCTACTTAATTCCAAAATCCGCGGTTTCACAAATGTTTAAATTTGATACTTTTATTACTATTGAAGACACCTATAGTACTAGTATTTATCAGGAAGATCACGCATCACTGCCATCGCATTATCTATTAATAGATAAAAACAACATATTAGCTGTAGATGCTAACGGAGATCTTGTTCTTACCGAAGTAAAAGACAATAAAGTAAGAAGGAAAAAAAAATGGACCAATTTTAATGGTTCCATCAGCTTAGACCGTAGCCTTAAAATTGGCGACGTGGCGCGTATAAATTTCAGTCGTTATGAAGAAGAGAGCGATAATATAGCGTCTTTTTGGAGCACGATAAATCTAAAAACCCAAACTTTTGTTCCAGTAGATTTAAAAAAATTCCATTCCAATTTAGAGAATATACAAGAGCAAGACGCGCCGTTACTTAATAGCATCCCGTTTTTTTATAAAGCAGAGAACGAGAGTAATATCATTTTGTATGTATTGCCTAATAAAAACTTTGTTTGGCTAGATGATGCATCTTATTATTATGGCTCTGACGACTTATCAAAATATGCCACCATGCAAAAGGACGGTAAAAGCTATAGTCTTCCTGTACATGCCTACCTTTTCAACTATCCTTCTCGAATTCTAAGAGCAATTGCACCACAAGAAAAAGATAAAATAAAAGCATTAGCGGAGATTTATGTTAGGAATAAATATAAAGTAGAATCGGAGCGCGGTTACAAATAATAACGTACAAGTTATTCTAAGAGCTTGATCCCGAAACGTAGCAGATAAGTACAAGGGTTTAAAAAAATCATACGCAATAATGCATCCTATAAAAAGCAATACTCACGTTATGAAAAAAACAAAACTTCACAGCATCTTCAGTTTCAACTCTAAAATCAATATTATGAAATTTCTTTCTTTCACGCTCTTTCTAGCTTTTCCAATAATATCTTCCGCCCAACTCACGCCTCCTGTTAAAGAAGACTGTAGTTATTTGAAAGAGGAAAATGAGTCCTATGGAGCTGGTGATACTTATACCAAATGGTGCGATATGCAGGAAAAGACAGCTTATGTAAACTGCATGTGCCGCTATGAAACGGCTAATAAAAATTATACATCTCAAGTTGAAGAGCTTCAAGCTAAAATTCAAAGAGCCCAAGAAGAACGCAACGTTTACACTAACACTAAATATGCAGCTCGCGAAAAAGGCAATACGATATGGTTTGCAGTTCAAGGCGATGAGGACAACTTATCTACTATAAAATCAAACGCTATTGGCCACTATAGAGACGCCATTAGAAATATTACAGGAGAACAAATAGCGAATCAATCTATAGCTTCATACCAAAGAACTCTTTATGGAGAAAGCAGGACAGACGAGTCAAGTTTAATCAATGAAAAAAATGAATACCTCGATTTGATCAAAACTATTGAAGATTTTCGCGCTTCAAAAAAGATTTCAATAAATAGTGGTAATAATGAAATGGATAGAGAAAAGCAACTCGTAGAGGATAACCTTAGAGTTGAAGCCCAGATTTATAAAAATGAATTGGAACAACAAAAAAGAGAAGAAAAGGATGCGCAAGAACAAGAGCGTATTGACGAAATGCTTTCAAATCCTGTTATGGTAAGAACTACCTCTTCGATTTCAAATTCTAACAATTCATCTTATTCTTCTGAACGTCAAAATCTTCAAAATCAATATAACAACTTATTAGAACGTCAAAGCCTTGAACGAAAAAATTCCGAAGCAATGGGCCAAGCTTTAGGTAATGTGGTAATGGATATAACAACCGCCATTATTGAGGATTCTAAACGTAATGACGCTAGAAAGCAAGCCGAGGCTGAACGCAATGCTATTCTACAAAAGCAAGCCAACCTGGAGTTTAAGGAAGAGTTAGAAGCCCATAATGCCTATATGCAAAAGCGTATTGATCTTTTAGAGTCTGATCATTATAGTTTGTCAAATATGTTGCAGACCCTTGAGCAAGGAAATATAGAACAGGTTTATATAATACTGGTTAACCATAACGTGGAAACCAAAAGGCCAAATGGAGCAACCATACAACTGCCTTATAAACATCTTCATGTTTCTTATACTGAAGAACTCATAAAAATTCCAGTAACAGACGTATTTAGTTTAAAGTATAAGAAATATATAGATGAGTATAATACTTTTTTTGTTGAAACAATTGATACAGACAAGTCTGTTGAACGCAAATCTTACTATTTTAAAACTGAAAGAGAAGCGAAGGATTTTATAGATGTTATTGAAAGTATGATAAAGTCAAGAGGAGAGTTTGTAACCTGGACCACAATGACTACGGAAAATTACACTCCTATTGCTTTTGCTTCTTCAGTAGGGAGATATTATCAAAGAGACAATGTGTATGTAGAAACTAACACTGAAGATCAATACGAAGTTTATGATGCAACAAAAGACACTGATAAAGAGGAAATTACCACGACAAGGAGTGTATTAGAAAGGTATTATCGCCTCTTGGGAAGTAAAGAAGATTACGAAAAAATAAAAACATCCATCATTAAATTCACTATGACCACGCAGGGAATAACCCTAGATGCAGAATCAAAAGAAATTAAGCCAAACTTTGTTTCACAATCGGTTTTTATGAATGGTGTTGAGGTCATAAAACAAGTGAGTGATGGTACAAGGGGTTATCAAGTATTAGGCGGCGTTAAATCAGATTTACCTGCAGACGAAATTAAGAAATTGGGTTCAACTTCTTTTTTACCTGAAACAGAATCAGATAATATTGATGGAAAGGCAAAAAAGAGAACAATAGAAGATGGTGTTAAAACTTTTATGGTGGTTAATAATGGTGAAAGACAATATTACGATAGAGAAACTGGATTGCTAATAAAGAGCATTTCAACTATTGATGATTTTAAAGAAGATGGCGATAAAACAGTGTATTATTATTCTGATTATCGGACAATAGATGGAATCTTAATGCCTTTTTACATGAAGACGAGTTACCAAGATGAAGATCTTATCATACAAATAAAAGAAGTTAAGTTTAATCCAAGGATTAAAAAATCGGATTTTAAAATGTAAATAAGAAAGTGGCTAAAGAATTTAAAAGCCTTATATAAATTATGCTTTACATAAAATTCGAAATACAAGATTCATCAAAATTTGAAGATTTTCAAAAGCTTTTTGACCATATGGTTAGGGTAAGACAACCCGGTTTTGAGTTTGATGATGAAGGTCCCGAATTTAATTGGGATAATATGCCAAAAGAAGAATACGATGCTGCGATGGCTGAATTGAATGAATATTTAGATCAACAAGTAGAACCTGAGAAACATAGATGTAAAGAGCTACTACCAAATTATGTGAATGAATTTCTAGAAAGCTATTTGCAAAGCGAGAGTGAAAATTTAGAATCATTTGGCAGCCAAAGTGTGTTTTCCATATTTGATTATTTAGAATTCGGTTTCGAGGTGGATATGGATAACCTGAAAAAGATAAATGAGCGGTTTGGCATAGTTGAGTTTTCTACAGGCAATTATCCCTTTGGTGGGATGGAGCGATTTATAATGACGTTAGCTGCCTATAATTTAAAACCCGTAACCTGTTTTGATGGCTTCAATGACTGCAAATTTAGTTGGACTTCTAGGTTTGAATATGATGTAATTATTTTACCGAAAAAGCAAAGTCCATTTCAACATATTAAAAACTGGATCAGTAAAAGCTTCCTTAAAAAATCTCTTTTATTAATTCCATTATTAATATCAAATAATGGCTTTTCACAATTTGGAACCTCTGAATTAGTATTCGATAATAGCTTGAAAGAAAATAAATCGAATAAATTTTTGGTTTTAGAAAAGCCAGAATTCCCATCCCCAGAAAATGAAAACTTATTTCTTCTTTCAGAGGTCTCTTTATTTGATCTCCGTAATTATGCTATTGACGTAAAAGAAGTCGCTTATGAATATACTGTGTATAACCCTGATAAAACGATTAAAAGCGTTGATTCTTCTCGTGTTAAATCTGGTCATCATCTCATCAAAAACCCAGAAATAAGTGAAAAACGGATTCTCGATTGTATAGGCATTGATAGTATCTCAAAAAAGGGCAACACGGTTCAACTATTTCATTTTGATGAAGAAGCAGATTACAGCTATCAAGTATATGAACTTAAAAATGAACAAATTATTAGTGCAGATGATAATACAAGCGTTAAATATTACAACACTAATTACACTTATGACAATAGTAATAACCTACTAAAAGCCGAAACTATAGACGACTATGGAAATCGTGAACTAGAGACAGCAACCTACAATGAAAATGGCTTCATCAGTTCTAAAAAAAAGTTTGAAATAAGTGCTGGAATAGATATAACAACTACTAACTATACCTATAATAATGGTTCATTAACGGCTATGGAAAGACGAAGTGTAACCTATTTTGTTCCATTAGATCAGGTTAAAATACCATTAGAAAACATAGATTATTCAGCATACATGGACGGCGATACATCTACAGTTTTTCATACTTTAAATTTTGCTTTTAATGAAAACAGCAAATTAGTTAGAGTGGAAGAAACTACTAAAGGCTTTTCCGAGAATGAAGGTATTTATTTTGAGAACGCCGAATTATTTACATTAGATCATAAACCGGACAAGCTCATTGTACACGCCGATTTACCAAAGAAAACATCGTATGAATATATTTTTGATGCCTACGGAAATCCAAAAGAAATATACTCGTATGTTGTTGAACCTGATAATACTTGGCTTGAAAAGAAAATACTTTTTAAAGTAAGCTACATTGAGTAATTAGGTTCTGTTTGTGTAAATAAAAACTACGGTTCATAAATAAAAAGCCACCTCAAAAATCAATTTTGCGATGGCTTCTTACTATTAAAAGTATTTCTATTAGTGGTGTCCGATATGAATATTATAAAATCCTGTTGAGCTAGACATGACGGGCATTTAAAACATTTTTATTAATGGACAGCTTGCTATTAAGTTCACTCTCGAAAATTAACAAGTAAAAAGGATGCTTAATAAATTTACTTAATTAACAGGCAATTAGGAGACAAGTCTTACGTCTTAAATCTTTTAGCCCAGCGGTCTTAACCCTTAGTCGGACACGACTATATTTCTACCTAAATATAAAAGTATTCACTTGGCCTTTTGTATCCATAAAAGTCATTTTTATGGGTGAACGGTAATTTCGTTGTGACATAATTCGCTTCACATCCTCTGTGTTATTTACAGTTTCGTCATTGAGTTGTGTAATGATGATTCCTTCTAACTTATACCGTGCAATTTCAGGAGTTAGTGCTCGGGTAACCATTACTCCATTTTGAAGTCCTCTCTCCTTAAGCTCTGCTTTATTCATATTTTTTACTTCAATTCCAAGGTCATCAATAGAAGTAGTTTCAAGTTTATCTAGAGTGACTGGGAGCGTTTTTTCAGCCCCATTGCGAATAACAGTTACTTGGACAACATCGTTGGGTCTTTTGGAGCCGAGATATCCGGCCATATCAGCAAATTTATTAACGGTAACGCCGTCGAGTTTTTTTATAATATCTCCTTCTTTTAATCCGCTTTTGTCTGCACTGCCTCCTTTTTCAATTCCGCCAATGATAACGCCTTGGGTTTCGTCCACGCCCAATTGATTGGCTATGTCGGTATTCAAACTACCCACTTGAATGCCAAGAATTCCGCGTTGTACATTTCCATATTCTAAAATATCTTCAATTACTTTTCGGGCATTGTTGGAAGGAACGGCAAAGGAATAGCCCACATAGCTTCCAGTTTCAGAGGTAATTGCGGTATTGATTCCAATTAGTTCTCCGCGAGTGTTTACAAGAGCCCCACCGCTATTTCCTCGATTTACAGCTGCATCAGTTTGTATAAAGGATTGTGGGTTGCCATCAAATTGATTTAAATCCCGAGCCTTGGCACTGATAATTCCCGCTGTTACGGTTGAAGTTAGGTTGAAAGGATTTCCAACCGCCAAAACCCATTCTCCTAATTTCACATTGTTTGAATCTCCGAAAGGGATAAAAGGAAATTCGCCATCTCCCTCAATTTTGATTAAAGCAATATCAGTTCCGGGGTCTGTGCCAATCAATTTTGCAGTATAAGTTCGATTGTTATTTAGCGTAACTTCTAAGTTGGCCGCATTTGCAATAACGTGATTATTGGTAACAATATATCCATCAGGCGAAATAATTACGCCACTTCCGCTTCCCACCATTGCGCGTGGTTGCCCACCTCCCTGAAAATATTCAAATATATTCGTCGGTTGTCGGCTTACGGTTATGTTTTTTACGTGAACTACGGCGTGAACGGTTTTTTCTGCAGCTTCCGTGAAATCGGTATTCATTTCAGCACCAATTGCCGAAAGACTGGTCGGTATGTAATTTGAAGAAGTCGTTTGTGGGGCGAAGGAAATCGAGGTTTCTTTTTCAAGCATTTTGTAACCCCCAAGGGTAATAGCACCAGCAAATAATGCTACCAAAAATAAACGCATTGTCTGTTTCATTTTAGATTCGATTTTGTGATTAATAATAGGTTTTTGTGAAAGAATCGCATTTGAACTCTTTTTGAAATCCATTGTACTTGGTTAAAAAAAAGTAATCCCTTTCTGTTTTCACAAATTTAACCAAGCTAACGTGAAAATAGTATGCCAGATTTGGAAGTTAACTTTGATTTAACTTCATCACACTTACTTAACTCGATTGTGCTTTTTATATCTTTGCGCGAATATGGAATTCACATTTTTTAAATATCACGGCACAGGCAATGACTTTGTGCTAATAGATAATAGGAAAGATCAGTTTCCGAAAGAGGATACAGATTTCGTCGCCCAAATTTGCCACCGTCGTTTCGGTGTGGGTGCTGATGGGTTGATTTTACTTGAAAACCATGCTTCTGCCGATTTTAAAATGGTGTATTATAATAGCGACGGAAACCTCAGTTCAATGTGCGGCAATGGAGGAAGGTGTATTGTGCATTTTGCGAGATTCCTCGGAATTGTAAAGGATAGAACTACATTTATAGCAGTAGATGGAATGCACGAAGCAACTGTTGATAATGACTCAGTTTCATTAAAAATGGCAGATGTAAAAGAGGTTGTGGCTTCTGAAAACTCGATCTTTTTGAACACTGGTTCGCCTCATCATATCCAAATGGTTAGCGGACTCGAAGATTATAATGTTTTTTCTGCTGGAAGAGATATCCGAGCTAGAATGTATGGTAAGGAAGGCGCTAACGTGAATTTTGTGGAACAGAAGGAAGATGCCAAATTTTCAGTTCGAACTTATGAACGTGGCGTTGAGGATGAAACTCTCTCTTGCGGCACGGGAGTTACTGCGGTTGCGCTGGCAATGTTTGAGACTCAAAGAACCTCCCACAACAAAGTGATTTTGGAAACTCCCGGAGGTCAACTCCAGGTCCGGTTTGAAAAACGAGGCAACGGTTTTGAAAATATTTATCTGGAAGGACCCGCAACACAAGTATTTAAAGGAATTTGGAAATGACAACACTTAAAGGTGCGAATATATTGTTACGGGCTTTAGAGCCTTCAGATTTGGATTTCCTCTACCACTTGGAAAATGAAGAATCTCTTTGGGAAGTGAGTAATACGCTAAGTCCGTATTCCCGATTTATTTTGAATGAATATTTAGAAAACAGCCATCGCGATATATACGAGGTAAAACAATTACGCTTAGTAATTTGTAAAATTGAAAATTCAGAGCCAATCGGTTTTATCGATTTGTATGATTTTGACCCAAAACACGGTAGAGTGGGAGTGGGAATCGTAATTTTCAATAATGGAGATAGAAGAAAAGGATTTGCTTCAGAAGCATTGAGTCTCACTTGTAATTATGCCTTTAAACATTTGAACGTACATCAGGTCTTTGCTGGAATTACAGAAGACAACGATGGAAGTATCACGCTTTTTGAAAATGCTGAATTTGAAAGAAATGGGGTAAAAAGAGATTGGATATTTTCGGGGGGAAAATTTAAAAGTGAATATATTTATCAATTAATTCAAGAAAGAAAATAGTTCAACCTTCATTTCACCAAAAATGTATATAAAGAAATTATTGATGATTGTTGTTGTGATCGGAGCCATTGTGATGGGTGCTTTTTCTTGGTATATTTATGACAACGCTTTTTCAGGGAACACGGCCTTTAACAATGATGTCGCCCACGTTTATATTCCCACAAATGGAAGTATGACAGATGTGATGGAAGAATTGGAGCCATTACTCCGCGATGAGAAATCATTCCGTTCGGTTGCAAATCAAAAAAAATACGATGCCAATATTAAACCCGGGCATTTTATAATTACCCGAGGAATGAGTAATAATGACATCATTAATACTTTGCGAAGTAAAAACATTCCAATTAATGTAAAATTCAACAATCAAGAGCGGCTGGAAGACCTTGCTGGCAATATTTCCAGTCAAATTGAAGCAGACAGTATTTCTTTAATAAAGGCGATGCGCGACCCAGAATTTATAAAGGAAGTGGGTTTAAATCAAGAAACCGCTCTTTCGCTTTATATCCCAAATACTTATGAATTTTATTGGAACACCACCGCTGAAGGGTTTCTTAAACGGATGCAAACAGAATACGACAGATTTTGGAATGAAGATCGAATGAAAAAAGCAAAGGCTTTAAATCTTTCTCGGGAACAGGTTGTTTCTTTAGCGGCCATTGTTCAAAAAGAAACAGCTAAGGTCGAGGAGCGTCCACGGGTTGCTGGAGTTTATCTAAACCGTTTGAAAGTGGGAATGTTGCTTCAAGCAGATCCAACTGTAATTTATGCTTTAAAAAGGACAAGTGGTGATTACGATCAAATAATAAAAAGAGTATTGTATGCCGATTTGGAATTAGATTCGCCCTACAACACCTATAAATATTCTGGAATTCCTCCTGGACCTATTACAATGCCCGATATTTCTTCCATCGATGCAGTTTTGAACCCCGAAAACCACGGTTATTATTATTTCGTGGCAGATGTTACCAACTTTGGCTATCATAAATTCGCCAAAAACTTAGCCCAGCACAATACAAATAAAGCAGAATATGTGCGCTGGGTAAATAGTCAAGGTCTAAAAAGATAAAATATTTTTCTCCTAAAAATTGAAATTTTTATTCTGAGGTAATCTTCGAATCTACCGTTGTCAGCTAGATGACGGGATTTCGATATTTTCCAAAAAGTTCGGGCAAATGAGTCGATTTTTGATTTTCACATTTAATTAACGGCCTATGAATCAGATTTTTAAAAAAGTTCTTATCTTTGCGCCCTAGAAAGAGAATGTATTTTATACATTCGAATTTGACTTTTAATGAAAAAAAGAATCTATCTCATTGCAGTTTTACCTGTTGTTGCCCTACTGGTAGGGACAGGATTTATCTCAAAGGGTGACTACGATTTTTCGGTGTATAGTACCGAAGGGTTGGAGTTAAACTACGATGTTCCAACAGAAGCAGATCTTGCTCCTGTTTTTGCCCCACAGTTTAATTTATTTTTGGGCAAATCATACCTTGGTTTTAAAGAAGCTTTAGGCTTTAAGGAATCAAGAGGCGATTACCACATAGTTAACAATTATGGCTATATGGGAAAATACCAATTTTCAAACGCCACGCTAAAAATGATGGGGTTTAAAAACACTGACAATTTTCTTTATGATACCCAACAACAGGAAGCCGCTTTTCAAGCCTATACTTCCTTTAATAAATGGGTGCTTCGCAAGGATATTAAAGAGTTTGCAGGAAAGATTATTGGAGGGGTTAAAGTAACAGAATCTGGAATTTTAGCCGCCGCCCACTTAGCTGGCCCTGGAAATGTAAAAAAGTTCCTTAGAAGTAGCGGTGAAAATCGTTTTGAGGATGCCAACGGAGCTTCTATCCGATATTATTTGAAGAAGTTTTCAGGCTATGACACTTCGCATATTGTACCAAATAAAAAACGAAGAAAAATCAGTTAATTGATTACCCTTGAATAATGAATAAGGTGGGTCTTTTGTGAAGGTCCACCTTTCTTTTTTTCCATTGCTCCACTGTGGTCGTTCTAATGTATTCAGAAGGCAAAGTTATATCACAAGCCACACAAATGCGAGTTTGTGGATTGAGGGTCTCTATAAGGCTCTCAAGCATTTGATTGTTTCGATAGGGTGTTTCAATAAACAATTGCGATTGATCGAAGTCCTTTGATAGTTTTTCTAAGCGCTTTAATTCAATCCTTCTTTCGCCTTTGTCAATCGGCAAATAGCCGTTGAAAGCAAAGTTTTGTCCGTTAAACCCACTTGCCATCATAGCCAATAGAATAGATGAGGGGCCAACAAGAGGAATAACCCTTATTCCTTTTTCGTGGGCATAATGAACCACATTAGCGCCTGGATCTGCAATCCCTGGGCACCCTGCGTCACTAATAACACCTATGTCAAAGCCTTCCAAACAAGGATCGAGCATCTGTGGAATTTCTTCTGGTGGCGTAAATTTGTTGATTTCCCGAATTTTTAATTCAGATTGTTTTTTATCTGAAACAATGTTTTTTATAAAACGACGTGCATCCTTTTCGTGCTCAACAATATAATGGTCTATTCTTTCAATTGACTTTTTTACCGAAATGGGAAGAACAGCCAAAGGAGGAACATCGCCCATCGGACAAGGGATTAGATATAAATTTCCTTTAGGGATTATCATTATTATTGAACGATAACTTTTTTGACAGTTTTAAGTCCTTTCTCAGAAGTTATTTTTACAAAGTAAATCCCAGATTTCAATGTCTCAATTGAAATTGTTTCTTCATTGCCGGAAATATTTTCCTTTTTATAAACTAAACGACCTCTCGTATCAAAAAGTTGAATTGATTGAAAATTATCGTTTTCAATTCTGAAAGTTATATTATCGGAGGCAGGATTCGGAAGCATGCTAAGTGAGTTTTCGACTGAGAAATCTTCGGCACCAGCTATTTCTCCTCCTTTAATTTTATAAATATTACCGCCCGAAATATCTATAATATATAGTTCTTTATTTATGTCTTCTCCAAAAGAAACCCAATTACCTGGAAAATTGCCATAGTTTGTCATATTGCCCGAACTATCTACTGTTCCAATCTTTCCGCTACAGTAATCAGCAAAAAAATAAAGTCCAGCGATATCCGAATATATAGAACCTCTATAAACATAACCACCAGTGATTGAGCAATTTCCACCTGAGTGTGAATATTCTGCCAAAGGGAACTCCATTTCAGACTGCGGTGGACAATCTTGTGTATTGAAAGGTTGAGATCCTTCATAACAACGCCAACCGTAATTCAGGCCAGCACTTCCTAGTGGAGCTCGGTTAATTTCTTCTATATTTCCTTGTCCAACATCGGCAATCCAAAGATTGTTTTCAGTTAAATCAATTGAAAATCGCCAAGGATTTCGAAGTCCGTAGGCATAAATTTCCTGTTTTGCACTGGAGTTTCCAAAAAATGGATTGTCAGTGGGAATTCCATAATTATTTCCTCCTGAAGGGTTGTCTACATCTATTCTTAGCAATTTTCCTAGAAATGAGTTGATGTTTTGACCATTTCTATTGGGATCACCTCCACTTCCACCATCACCAGAAGAAATATATAGATAGCCGTCGGGACCAAAAGCCAAATTACCTCCATTGTGATTGGAAAAGGGCTGTGAGTAACCTAAAATAGGTAATTCTGAATTCCCATCTGCAACATCAGCATTTGATGCATCTACAGAAAATCGCGATACTTGGGTATTTCCATTGGTATTAGTATAGTTCACATAAAAATAGCCATTGTTTGCATAGTCTGGATGAAAAGCTAATCCCAACAATCCTTGTTCGTTTCCGTTGGAAACTTGTCCTGAAATATTCAAAAATGGGGTGGTGTTTACTGTTCCGTCTGGCTGGATTATCTTTATTTTTCCACCTTGTTCCACAACGAAAAGACGGCCATCATTGGCATGCTGTAAATTTAACGGGTCTGAAAAACCACTTTTAAAGAGTTCAATGGATATATCTTGAGCAAAGATAAATCCGGTCATAAAAAGTAATAGCGATGTAAATAATATTTTTTTCATAGTTTATATTTTTTCTAATGGTTGAAAAATAAGAATATCGCTCTGATATGTCCGTTAAAGTTTTCCTGCAATTATTTCACAAGCTTCATCCAGCATTTTGTATACACTATCGAAACCAAAGCTTCCTCCAAAATAAGGGTCTGGAAGATCCACATTTTCTCCTGGAAAAATTTCGTTAAGAATTAGATGTACTTTTTTCCTTTGATCTTCATTTTGAGCAAGAGCTCTAACGTTCTCCTTGTTGGAGTTGTCCATAACGTAAATAATATCGAAATCGTCAAAATCCTTGGGGCTGAATTGTCTACCCCGTTGGTCTGTAATGTCTAAATTGTATTTTTTGGCAATTGCAATACTACGCTCGTCTGGTAAATCGCCTACGTGCCAATGTCCCGTTCCTGCTGAATCAACAAAAACTTTAGCTGGATCAACCTTAGATTTTAGAATTCCTTCAGCCAAAGGAGAACGGCAAATATTGCCAAGGCAAACCATTAGTATTCTTTTCTTTTCCAAAACGTTTGTAGTTAAATATAAATATTTCGGTAAATATAATAATTATCCTTACCCCAGAAATTCAATATCTGCAACTTACAGACTTTTTACAGAGTAAGTTTTTTACTGAGATCTTCCACATACTTTCTAAACTGTTTGTCGGTTGTGGATAAGTTATCGACCGTTTTGCACGCATGAAGGACAGTGGCGTGATCACGTTGACCAATCTGTGAGCCAATGGAAGCTAGGGAGGCTTTGGTGTATTTTTTCGCAAAAAACATTGCGAGCTGTCTAGCTTGCACAATATGCCTTTTTCGCGTTTTAGACTGTAGGGTGTCCACATCCATTTGGAAATAATCGCTTACCACTTTTTGAATGTAATCTATAGAAACTTCCCGTTTGGTATGTTTCACATAGTTTTCAACAATTTTTCGCGCGAGGTCAATTGTGATTTCCTTTTTGTTGAAAGAGGAGTGGGCAATCAAAGAGATTATAGCACCTTCTAATTCTCGGATATTCGTTTTGATATTGTTCGCCAAAAATTCTACGATTTCGTCTGGCATTTCCACGCCATCGCGATACAATTTGTTCTTGATAATTGCAACACGAGTGTCGTAGTCGGGATGATTTAGCTCAGCCGAAAGTCCCCATTTGAAGCGGGATAATAATCGCTGCTCAATGTCAATCATATCCACAGGAGCTTTATCACTAGTAAGAATTACCTGTTTACCGTTTTGGTGTAAATGATTAAATATGTGGAAAAATACATCCTGGGTGCCAGCTTTTCCTGAGAACAATTGGATATCATCGACTATCAATACATCAATTATTTGATAGAAATGTATAAAGTCGTTCCGATTGTTTTTTCTAACCGATTCTATATATTGTTGAGTGAACTTTTCAGCAGAAATATAAAGCACGGTTTTCTCGGGATATTTATCTTTTATATCTACCCCGATTGCGTGGCCCAAATGCGTCTTACCTAAACCTACGCCACCAAAAATTAATAGCGGGTTAAAGGAAGTTCCTCCGGGTTTATTTGCCACGGCTAAACCGGCGGAACGAGCAAGTCGATTGGATTCTCCCTCAAGGAAATTCTCAAAACTGTAATTTGGATTTAATTGTGATTCAACCTTTACGTTTCGAATTCCAGGAATTACGAACGGATTTCTAAGTTCTGGACTTTTGTTTTTCAACGGTACATCCACTTCCTGCGATTGCATATTGCTTCGGTTGGAACTCGGAATCTTTTCGGTAAAAGGTTGTTTATTGCCGT
>JBLWTS010000084.1:0-15490 GCA_048270045.1 Aequorivita sp. | reverse complement strand
TTAAGAGCAGTATGGTTCTCGCGATAATATTCTGGAGATGGCTTGCATGAATTGCAAGCCCTTTTATTAATTTAATTTCCATAAATTTGTGAATTGATTGGTTAGTATTCCAATTATTATGGGAGTTGAGTTTTTTACTTTCCAGGTAGTGGCTCTTCTCCCTTTTTTTATCTTATAATCACTGTGTTGTTTTTTATCTCATAGGCGTTTATACTGTTAGTGTTTTTGATTCCGTTCAAAATTTCTTCAATTGTTTGCTTTTTACTTAATAGGCCGCTGAAGTTTACCTTTTCCAACTCGGAGGAGTTGAAGGAAATCTGAATATCATACCATCTGGCCAAGACTTGCATAATCTCTTTAAGTGGTTTGTCCTTAAAATAGAAATATCCCCTAAGCCAAGCGGTGTCGTAATTTACATCGACCTGAGATTTTGACAATTGGCCTGAGTTTAAGTCCAAGATGGATTGCTCACTAGGATTGAGATAAGCTTGTTTGCCATTTGCAATAATCTGTACCTTTCCCTCTACCAAGGTGGTGTATATTTTTGCATCCTCTCCATAAGCCTTAAGGTTAAATTCCGTACCAATTACTTCCACCTCCTGCTCTTGCGCAATAATCTTGAAGGCACCTCCTTGATGCTTGGTGCTAGGGGAAACATCTAAATAAACTTCTCCATATAATAGTTCCACGGTCCGGGTTTTTCCCGGCTGGAAAGCCACGGGGTATTTTATCTTTGTTTCGGCATTCAACCATATTTTGGTGCCATCGGCGAGTGTTAGTTGATATTGGCCGCCTCTTGGCACCGTCAAATAATTAAAGACCGTATATAACTGAGCGTTGATCTGATTGTATTCCAACCTGTCGCCTTTGGTTTGGGCGATCTTGTTTTTGAAGGGAGTCTCAGGGCTTAATGCTACTTGTGTACCGTCTTCTAGAGTTAAGATAGCCTTATCTGTTCCTGGTTCAATGGCTACCTGCACTGAAGCTCCTTGTCTAGATTTTTGAATGTGGTTGTAGGTGAAATATGAGAAGGAAAATAGCAATAAGGCTACGGCGGCCACTCTATATAGCGTAGGCAGTAGGGCTCTTGTGGGTTTTCTTGTGGGTTTTTGTAATCTGTTGGCCACTTTTTTCCAGTCGTTGTCAATATCTATTTCCGCTAGTTTGAGTTGTTGTTTCTGGATATTTTCCTCAGAGAGATTTTTCTCAATACGGTTTTTGGCTTCCTTACTTAGGAATTCAGCCACATTAAGGGCTGCGGTTTTTTCTCCTTTGGAAAGGCTTTTGGCCAATTTGTTTGCCAAGGCAAATAGACGGTCGTGGATTGTCATTGTGGTTTCTTTGTACCTCTATAACAACGGAAGGGAAATTGTGTCTAAAAAAATATTGGAAAAATTAATGAGGAGGTACGAAGTTCGAGGTACGAGGTACGAAGTTTTGATATACGAAGTTCGATGTACGAAGTTCGAGATACGAAGGCTGAAAGAGTTGTTACCCTTCGAAATTGCGAATTGCGTTTACTATCAGCGCTTGTTTTTTACATCCTGTTGTGAGCCTACGGGAAGAAGAAGTGTAGGACGTGTCTATTATTGAACGTAAGTAATACTTTTCACTACTTAATAAACAAACTGAATAATAAGCGTCTAAAAATAAATTGGAAAAATTGAATTTGATTTCTTAGTGTTTGACCTAATTTATCAGTTTATTTTCTTCGTTTACCCCGTCCCTAAAGGGAGCGAAGAAAATAAACTTCATCCCTGTCAAGAACGTAACAGGCTGTTGATTAGTCAAATATATTAAGTTGGGCAATACATTGCGTATTTATAAAAATGAAAGAAAATATTTTATAGGGGTCAATAGGCCTTTAAGCTTTTGATAGGCCAGGCTTTTTTGGGTTCTTACGGTACTTGGGGTGATGTTCAGTTCTTCGGCGATTTCGTTGGTGGTATAGTTGTTTAGTGAAAGGGAAATTACTTTGGCAGCTTTTTTTGGTAGGGTGTCGATGGCCTTATATAGTTGCGCATAGATTTCTGCCGAAACCAGTTCAGCGGAAAAATAATCCTCCGATTGTTGAAGTTCAATCTCTAAGGGAGCAGCATTGGCAATGGTTTTATAGTGGTTGCTTTTTAAATAGTTCAGACAATAGTTTTTCACGGTGGTATAAAAGTAGGCTTTGGTAGTGTTGGGGTTGGTAAATACTGGTTGCTTCTCCCATATTTTTATAAAAACCTCCTGGACGACATCTTTGGAAGTATCCATATCGTTCAGGTATTTATTGGCGAATAGGCAAAGGGGCGGATAGAGGGTCTCAAAAAGCGACTTGTACCCCTCCAAATTCTTTGGATGTGATAAATACCTAGGCATAGCATTGCGGTTTAAAGGGAATCATTTTCCCAGCGCTATCGGCACCGTTTTACCTTAAAAAAAAGCTGTTGAATCAAGCTAAACCTCAATAACTATTTGGTTTAATAACCCATAGAAAAAAGCAGGCCCGGAACTCAACTTATTGTACTAGAGGTACTGGTATACCGTGCAACAATAAGAGAGCCCACGCCCGGGTCGTGAGCAATCTGCTTATCGTCTCGTTGCACAAAAATTACCAGTTTTCTAGTACGAGATTCAAAGCGAAAGCTTCTAATTTTTTGCTCTTAGAAGAATCGCAAATATATGTTATTGTTACAAATATAGTAAAAGTTTCCTTATGTGGTATCCTGATGCTACAATTTTTTAATCCATTTATTTGATATTCCTTTTTTAATACAGCTTTAATGGAGGATAATCAGAAAAGAACTATTTTATGCACCCTTGGTGAGAACATCAAGAAATACCGGGAATCTAAGGGTTTTAGTTATAGAGAATTAGCACAATTATGTGATGTTGACCACAGCCAGATAAGTAAAATTGAAAAAGGACAGATAAGTTTAGAAGTGATTACTTTATGTGATATAGCCAATGGTCTTGGAGTGCATCCTAAGGATTTGTTGGATATTGAGTTCAATATCCAACAATAAATTATTTCAAATCTGTCAAAATCCAATATCTCTCCAAAAGTTTCCCATCCTCAAAAGTAATCAGATTAATTATTTTATTCTTAGGTACATTATACTCCACTTCAACGAAGAACTTAAATATTGAATATAATGCAAATCGAGTTTCGCCCTTTAAATAATAATCTACAAAATTTCCTCTAGTAAACACAAGGTCATATTGTTCATGCTGAGTTAGCTTTTTAAAGGTATTATTAGAAATTTTCTTATCCATTCTAAAATTTTATTATTCCAAAAAGCCATAGAAAGAAAACAACTATTCCTACTATTACTGCCATCAATAATGAGAATTTAAATTGTTCACGATAGTGTTTTTCGTAGTTATCCATTTATAAAATTCTTTGTAATATTATACGATATCCTATATATATGATCAATTGATTTCTCCCCAGTAAATCTATATATTTTAATAATATTAAATTTTGTTTTATGGCTAATGGTATTAAATTGTTGGTCATCCTATTATTGCTAACTATATTTTATTTCAAGTCGCAATATGAAGAAAGTCTGCTTACCCAGAAATTTCCAGAATATTCAGAGTATAAAAAGAAAACACGACGATTTATCTAGAGTAATATGAAAGAATATCCAGCAGAATTTTGGAACGAACGCTACAGTAAGAATGAATATATCTATGGTACGCAGCCAAATAGATTCTTCAAAGAACAGCTTGATAAGTTGAAACCAGGCAGCATTCTTTTGCCTGCGGAAGGCGAAGGCCGTAATGCGGTTTATGCAGCTTCCAAAGGTTGGAGCGTAACAGCATTTGACATCAGCGAGAACGGAAAGAAAAAGGCAATTCGCTTGTCAAAAGAAAACAATGTCTCCATAGATTACAAAGTTGCCGAAGTGTTTGACTTTAAAACCAATAAGAAATTTGACGTTATTGGGTTGAGTTACGCCCACTTTCCAGAAGACATTCGCAGACAGGCTAATCAATATGTATTGCAATTTTTGAAAACTGGCGGTACGGTTATTTTTGAAGCCTTCGCAAAAGCACAATTAGGAAACGCATCGGGTGGACCAAAAAATCAAGAGATGTTGTTTTCAATCAAGGAAATCAAAGAAGAGTTTTCGGGATTACAATTTGAGATACTGGAGCAGCAAACCATTCAACTTAATGAAGGCCAACAGCATAAAGGGAAAGCGGAAGTAATACGGTTTTTGGCCCAAAAGACGAATAATTAAAGTTTCAAATTCAATTAGGAAAGAATTGGTCATCTTTAATACAAAATACGATGAGTTTCCCAAAACCTTATCTTTTGTTGTTTCTAATATATTGTAGTACAGCGAACAAAAAAATAAAAGCGGCTAAAAATTGAGCTATTTTAGCAAGATAATCGCCGTGTTTCACATAAAAGGTTTTTTCCTTGTTTATCGCTACGGTTCCTAAGATACTGCCCCGCACCCCATACCCTAATTGCTGTTTAATATCCCCTCTGGGAGTAATAAGTGCCGAAATTCCCGTGTTTGCACTTCGCGCTATGGCACGGCGGGTTTCAACAGCCTGTAATTTAGCATAGCTAAGATGTTGTTTATGCCCTTGGGTTTCGCCCCACCAGGCATCGTTGGTGATAATCGTTAGAAATTCAGCACCATTTTGTACATATCCCGTAACAAACTCGCCATAAACTGACTCATAGCAAATTATGGGTCCTGTGTATGTACCGTCACTTAACTGAAAAGTTTCCCGGTCGGGTTGCGTGGTTTTCATAGCCACCGTGCCTCCAAGGTCAATCATCATATCGCCCAAGATGGGTTTTAGAATATTTGGATAAGGAAAATTTTCTACCCCAACCACCAGTTTCGATTTGTGGTAAAGTTCATTGTCTCCGTCTGGTCTTATTAAAAAAGCAGAATTATAATCGTTGAACCAGTCTGACTTACCGATTTTATTGGTTTGTTCGCCAACT
Organism: Aequorivita sp.; assembly: GCA_048270045.1. Lineage (GTDB taxonomy): Bacteria > Bacteroidota > Bacteroidia > Flavobacteriales > Flavobacteriaceae > Aequorivita. The sequence continues at coordinate 10,530 of JBLWTS010000084.1, read as the reverse complement.
TTTTCGGGATCGTTAAAACGTTCAAAAAGGGAAATTCCGCCTATGAAACTCAAATTTTTGTAGTCGCGATGCAACTGACCGCTTACAAATTCTGCTTCAGAATTCCCTATTTGAGAAAGCGATGTGCCATCGGCGAAAACTGTTTCAGGAGCGATTAGGGCACTGGTTTTGTTGGTTAGTTTTTCCCGGCTCAGTCGCAGGAGTATTTCACCAATACGCTCATCTGTAGTATTATATTTTTCGGTGTATGGATCAATATTGGGCTGTAGAATAAGCACTTCGGTTTCTTCTTTGGGTATTTCATAGTTTTCATATATTAAGAAAGAAACCGACATTGGAATCCCTATTATTAAAAGCAGTTTTATGGCAGCCCGGTATAAAACACTTTTCATCCTAAACTCCCGATACTGTAATAAGGTTTTAAACAGGATTAGATTTGTCGCCCAGATCCATAGCGTGCCACCAAAAATACCGGTATATTCATACCATTGTACCCATTGTATATATTCTGAAAAAACATTACCCAGATTTAGCCAGGGCCAGGAAAAGTCCCAGATTAAATGAATTTTCTCAAAAACCATCCAGATACTGGTCAAAAAGATGGCAGATGACACAAATCCAGTTCGTTTGGCCACAATATGATAGAGTAAAAAGACCAGGGCCATAAGCAGGGAATTAACCAAGATGGCAAAAGCCCCTCCAAATGGAGAAGAAAAATATAGCCAATAGGTGGTAATAAGGTTCCAAGTGAAAAAAGTGAGGTAGGCCACACCAAAAACCCTTAATTTCATAAAAGAAGGGGAGTGATTCCTAATGTTGAATTCTACGTATAACAGCGGGACAAAAGCGAAAAGGATTAAAAATGCAAAGCCATAAGTAGGCCAGGAAAGAGCCAGTAAAAATCCGCTTGACAGGGCATATAGTAAATTCTTCATCGCTTTTTGTGCTTTTTAAAAATAAAAAAAACCAGTTTCATTAGATGAAAGCTGGCTTTATAAAAAATAGTTTCAGAATAAATATTGTTTTAAGGATTAGTCGTGACTTCCTTACTAAACCAATCTAAAGCTTTCGATTTTGTCCGAACTGAATTCTGGGTTTTCTTTTAAATATGTTTTCATTGCTTCCACCGCTTTTTGAGGATGTGCTTTTCGGTTTTTATCAAATTTCTTGGGCACCCCTTGCGTTGTTACGAAGCTAACGGTATAGGTTTTATCCATTTCAAGATGGGCGCCTTTATAATAGATTTCCTGAATGCGATGTCCTTTCGGGTTTTCAATACGCATATTTATCTGTAATCCTAAAACCCGTTTTACATAGCCGCCCATTTGTTTAAGCGGATTACTGCAAAAAGTAAATTCCAGATTCTTTTCCAACATTCCCTTGATTTCTAAACCGGTCAAATCTACGGTTGAAACAGGTGGATTCATTGGCGCAATATTATAAAGGTCATTTTCGGTAATATCTCCCACCGCAATTGGCGCACCATAACGCCATCCATTTGAAAACGCTATATCCGTTTTGGTAACGTGGGCAATGGCCTTTAAAAGAAAATTGTCCATCGTGGAATTTATGGTGTTATATCGATGCAATATTTCTTTAGTCTGCCCTAAAACCTCACTTCTAATTTCTTTATAAGGCTTTAGAGCTTTTTGAACTAATGTATCCACTTCAGCATTTTTAGATGCCGAACTATCCACTTTTATAAGCTCGTAGTCATAGCTTTTAATTTTATTTTCTTCAACTTCCAAAGCAAAATTACCAAGAAATGCACCGTGGCATCCACATTGGACAATACGTGCACCGTTAATTTCAATAGGTGCATAAATTCGATTATGGGTATGGGCACTCAAGCAAATATCGATACCATCTACTTTTTTCAGTAGTTCGACGTCTTGCGGAAAACCGTTATGCGAAAGCAGCACGATAATATCTGCGCCTTGGTCTTTTAATTGCTTTATGTATTTAGGGAGCTCATCTATTCCTGAAGTGAATTTCAGACCTTTGCCCATCTTCTCGGGCATCACTTTATCTATGATCATAGCGCAAATGCCAATAACCCCTATTTTTAGACCTTCTTTTTCAAATAGCTCCGTTGGTTGTAAAAAATTGGAACCGTCTTCCGTAAAAACATTGCAACCAAGTATTGGAAAATTCAACTGCTCATTTATTTTTTGTAACTGTTCTGGCCCGTATCCAAAATCCCAATGTCCTACCAGCGCATCAGGTTTTAGCGCATTTAAGATGGGAACAATGGCCTCGCCTTTTGAATCCACTAATGGTTTTGTTCCGTGTAAGGTATCGCCCCCATCAAAGAGTAATGTGTTTGGATTTTCTTTGCGAATCTCTTCAACCAATCCTGCAATATGCGCATAGCCTCCGGCAGTTTCCACTACTTCTCCCGTTTCATCGTAAAATAATTCAGGATGCGGTGCAAGGTAGCCATGCACGTCGTTTATAAATAAAATATTCAGTTTCATAATTTTAATTTTTTTAGTGAAAAATTAATCTTTTGGATTTCTTTACATCCAAATTGTTTGAAATTAATCTCATTAATTTACTAATGAATTGGAAGTTGCATTTTTTGAATCATTCCCAGCAATTTCCATTGTAGTCCTGTTTTCAAATTCGTTGAGGCCATTGTCCAAAAATTCAACAAAGTTGCCCACGTTTAGATCATAGCCTTTTGGAGCGCTCAATAATGAACCCTCTGTGTCAACTAAAGTATAATAAGGCTGGGCGTTGGCATTGAGTCTCTGAATCATAAAATCGAGATTTTGGCCACCTATGGTTTTCTTTAAGCGCTCGTCGTATGCAGAAACATACCAATCATTTTTAGGAAGTTCGGTCTTTTCATCTACATAGAGTGCGACGACCACATAATCCTCTTTCAGTCTTTTAAGCACTTTAGGGTCAGACCAAACGGCCGCTTCCATTTCCCGACAGTTGACGCAGCCGTGACCGGTAAAGTCAATAAATAAAGGTTTGTCCTGTTTTTTCGCACAAGCCAATGCCTGTTCGAAGTCAAAATAGCCCTGAATCCCATATGGCAGCTCCAGAAGGTTACCGTATTTGGGCGCACCACATTCTGAAATTTTGGGCGTGTTATTTGAAGCGGTTGAAACCTGTGGCGAATTCATTACAAAACTCTGTGAACTCAATGGGGGCATATATCCAGCCAATGCCTTTAATGGTGCACCTACCAATCCGGGAATAAGATAGACCACAAAACTAAAAACCAATAATGCCGAAATTACACGTCCTACCGAAGTATTCTTTGCTTTTTCCTCGTGGGGAAACGTGATTTTTCCCAAAAGATAAAATCCAAGAAAAGCGAATATAACAATCCAAAGGGCAAGGTACACATCGCGGTTCAATATATTCCAATGATAAACCTGGTCAACTATACTTAAGAATTTTAAAGCAAGTGCCAATTCAACAAAACCAAGCACAACTTTAACGGTATTTAGCCAACCGCCACTTTTAGGCATAGACTTTAACCAGTTTGGGAAAATAGCAAACAAGGTAAACGGCAACGCAAAGGCCAACGAAAATCCTAACATTCCCACTATAGGCTGAATGGTTTCGCCACTTGCGGCCTGTAACAGAATGGTTCCCGCTATTGGGCCTGTACAACTAAAACTAACCAAAACCAATGTAAAAGCCATAAAAAAGATACCCAGCACACCGGTTTTGTTAGACTGTGAGTCCATCTTATTTACGAATTTATTGGGCATTCTAATTTCAAATAAACCAAAAAAGGAAAGTGCAAATAATACGAATATGGCAAAGAAAAATAGGTTCGGTATCCAGTGCGTGCTTAAAAAGTTAGCGAAATCTGCACCAAACAATACTGAAAACAAAGTGCCAACTATAGTGTAAATCGCTATAATGGAAACGCCGTATAAAATGGCCTGGGCAATTCCCTTTCTACGGCTACTGTTGGATTTTGTAAAAAAGCTAACAGTCATTGGAATCATTGGGAATACACAGGGCGTAAGCAATGCAACCAGACCTGCGCCAAATGATAAAAAGAAAAAAGTCAACAAAAATGAAAAACCCTGGTCTTCAGTTTCCGCTGTCTTAAAGTCATTATCAAACGCTTCCAAGGCCATAGGTGCCGATGCGTCCGTACTACTATTAGCGACCTCCGAAGGTTTTTTGGGAACATTTCCGAGTACCGAAATGTCACTTTCAAAAGGAATACATTGCCCATTGACGTCGGAACAAATTTGATAGGACGCCATTGCATTGATGTCGGGATTTTCTGAATTGACTATAAACCGTTGTTTGAATTTTGCTTCTTTTGTGAAATAGGTATATTCCCCCTCAAACAGTTCATCGTACTTTTTCTTTTGGCCTATTGGTTCAACATTTCCCAATTGTTCAAATTGTTCGGTTTCATTGAATTTGAATTCCGTGACCATTGGCCCAAGATTAGGGTCAAAGTCGCTGGAATACATATACCAATCTTGAGGGATTATCGCGCTAAAAAGTACGGTTATCGTATCGCCTTTGGCAATCGTTTTCTCTTGGACTTCCGCTTTCCATTCCGGTGCTTCCATCACTTGCGATTGCCCTATTTGGCTTATTAGCGCAAGGATGAATACCAATATTAATTTTAGATGTTGCATATTATGCTTTAGATTTTAAGAATTTATGAAAGGGATAGTTAATCATAAATTCCCATCCCTTTTCTAAATCAATACTATTTTAAACTATTCAGGAAATCTTTGAATTCCTGTGTGCTATAATCTGCCATACCTTTATGGGTTAACGCCAAGTTCCCTTTGGCATCAATAATAAAGGTAGTTGGAATGGCAGACGATTGGTACATCGAAGGCATATTGCTCCCTGGAGCATAAATGGGCAGGTCATAACCCTTTCGCTCATCAAAATCCTTGGCTTTTTGGAAATCCTGATCCAGCGATAACATTACAAAAGCGACTTCTTCCCCCACTTCTTCGTGCAGCTTATCTATGCTGGGCATTTCGGCGATACAGGGTGGGCACCAAGTGGCCCACATATTCATAAAGATGACCTTGCCTTTAAAATCTGCCAGAGATTTGGTATTGCCATCCTTATCAATCAGTTTAAAATTGAAATCTGCTGGGTTGGTAGGATCTGCTGTTGTTGTGGTTTCATTTCTGTTTTCGTTTTCATTGCTCGCCAGTTGTGCAACTTCTTCTACATCTGGATTCATCAAACCAGTGGCGAGCAGTCCGCGTTGGGCGAACCCGATAACCTCGGTATGTAAGCCTGTTGCGTAAAGCGTAATGGCGACTACTGCAAATATGCCGTATTGAATCCACGTTTTTTTCGTGTTCTTATTTTTTTTCTTATTGTCCATTTTAATATGTTTTTAGATTATGAGTGTTATTTTATCGAGTTTAAAGGCTTAAACTTTTATATCCTTTTTTCTGAAGCTGAAAGTTATAGAGAATACCATTTTCTACGGTCTTCATTTCTTTTGGCACCTTCGTTTTATCTACCTTGAATTTATTGAGCGAAAAACCACAGGCTACTAATTGCACTCCTGCTTTTTCAGCTTTTGCAATAAACTTGTTGATTTTTTCGGCATCGGTAATATCGCCTATTTTCTTTCCACAGATAATAACTTGAAAATTTCCAAAACTTTCTCCTTCTTCCGCTTTAAGCGCTTCGGCAGTTAGAATAATAGGCTGTAATTGTGCTACTTTTTTGGTCAAGACCACGTAATTATTTTTGTCATTATTCATTTGTTGTGCTTTTAAATTATTTGTGCTAAACAGGGTTAGCATTAAAAATATTGAACTAAATATGTATGTTTTCATTTTGATTTATTTTAAAAGATTATTGGTGTCGTTCAGAATAAAAAATAGAAGTCCACCTAAAATTGCTATATTCTTAAATAGTGGTCCAAGCGTTGTAATTTGTCCCACTTGAACTGTTAGTGTGATGGGTATTAAAATTGTCATCAATACTATTGCCGCCCATTTTGTTTTATATCCAATCAAGAATAAAAAACCTGCTACAAGCATTACTACACCGGATAGTATGATGAGCCATTGCGGTTCGCCAAAAAAATGAGCGATACCCTTAAAGCTTGCCTGCTCTATGCGCTGGGCAGTTTTCTCTACATTGAGCAAGTGGTTAAATCCCGCTACGAGAAAAATCCCGCTTACCAATATGCGCAACAGTTGTATGGAACGACGGCTTATTAAAATTTTTGTCGCCATTGTAAATGATGTTTAAGAGGTTTGATTTTGTGCAGTGTCTAGCCGTGGTATATAATTACACGTCTAATTATGGTACAAAGGAATACCACGGTAGCACCGACTTTAAATTTTCTGAAATGATAGTTAAGCCAAACGAGGTGGCGGAGAGTCGTTATCAAGGTATAGATAACTCAATCTTGAGGAGAAATGTTCATTGAAAACTGTAACAGGTTTTGAAATAGTTGTTTCCCAAGTGAGCAGTTCAAATTGAAATTGTGAAGTACAGAATCCAACTAAATCGATGACTTGCAACGCTGATTGGTCAGTTTGTGAAAAATCGGCGGTTTTTTTCGTCTGCTTTGGAGAATTTTCCTTTTTACAATGCGGGTTTACGAAAGATATTTCACTTCCGCTAAACAAGACGTTCAACCCATTTGCATCTATGGCTACAAATTTTGCCAAAAAGATGAATGTAAGCAGTAACGCTATGTAAGTTTTAGTTTTCACGATTGGTACAAAAATATAAGAAAACAGTCTTTTTATTTGTAACCTTTGTTACACAAACGTGTTAAAGTGGTATTAAATGTAAAGTAGCATTCAAAAATCGAGCTCTTGGTCTTTCTTGCTGTTCCAAGACCTTTTAAACAACTGCATATAGGCTAAAGAAAACACGAGACTGGTGGAAAAACCCATTAAAGCCAGACCGAATATGGCAATGCCAGGATTAAGGTTGTAATCCTCTTTCCAAGTGGTAAGCATTTCTTTTAGAAATCCTCGATTTAATTCTGTGATATATAGTGCAAAGAAAACTGTGATAATTATAGTAGCAATTATTCCGGCACGGAGCATTGCCCAAAACCCTTGCTGGTATTTGAAAATTCTAGTAGTATCTTTTTTATATTTTGAAATTAGGAAAAACAAACCTAAACCCATAATACCAATGCAGATAGCGCTGTAAACAGGGTGCTTGTGCAAACCAAAAATAGCAAGTATCAAGAAATAGATAATAATGGTAATGCCAATAGCAATCCCATAAAACAAAGGTATGTTCTTTAATTTCATTTTCTATTTTTTTAGGTTGTTTATAACAAAATTTTAAAATTCATTAATTTATCCAAACTTATCAGGAATAATTATAGATATAGATTCTTAATTCATCTTATTATTAAAGAGTGATTGAAAGCATTTTTTGCGAATTTCATTTACTCTTTTAATTTTTTTAAATCGTTGGTACTTCTAAAATACTTTAAAAATTGAATTATTCCTGTTACTTATGTTACATATAAAGTAGATAGGTCTTCTTATTTTTGCTCAACTTAATTTGTTGGCTTAAAAGTCGTTTCAATATGGAAGATATGCTTTTTTACGATAGGATGCAGTTTGCATTTACTATCACTTTCCACTATTTATTTCCGCAGTTGACTATGGGACTATCTTTAATGATAGTCTATTTTAAATGGAAATTTTTACGAACAAAAATTGATAAATACAATGACGCTGCAAAATTTTGGATGAAGATTTTCGCCCTCAATTTTGCAATGGGCGTGGTTACGGGGATTCCAATGGAATTTCAATTTGGAACCAATTGGGCTAAATTTTCTGAACTTACTGGGGGTATTATCGGTCAAACCCTTGCTATGGAAGGGATGTTTTCCTTTTTCCTTGAGTCTTCATTTTTAGGACTCTTTTTATTTGGAGAGAAATTAATGGGTCAAAAGCTACATTTCCTAACCGGATTTCTGGTGTTTTTAGGGTCTTGGGCAAGTGGGTATTTAATTATCGCTACTCATTCTTGGATGCAATATCCTGTAGGTTATGAAATATTGGAAAATGGAAAATTCGTTCTCAATAATTTTGGAGCTTTGTTTTCTAATCCTTGGTTAATGCCAGCTTTTTTGCATAATCAACTGGCATCTGTAATTACTTCTTCATTTGTAGTAGCTGCTATTGGTGCATTTTATCTTTTGAACAATAAGCACCGTGAATTCGGGAAGCTTTTTGTAAAAACAGGCGTTATTTTCGGATTGATTTCCAGTTTATTGGTTGCTTTTCCTACTGGAGATTGGATGGCAAAAAATGTGGTAAAACACCAACCCGTAACTTTTGCAGCAATGGAAGGGATTTTTGAAACCGAAGAGGCAGGTTCTGAAATCATCTTAATTGGTCAACCCGATACGGAAAATAAAAAACTCGACAACAAAATAGCCGTGCCAAACGTATTGAGCTTTCTAACGCACCAGAGATGGGATGCAAGAATTGAAGGATTGAATGAGTTTGACGAAAGTGTGTATCCAACCAACATTCCCGGTTTGTATTATGCTTATCATATTATGGTTGGTTTAGGAACAATTTTCATTGCTTTAATGCTGATTGCAGCAGTACAACTCTTCAGAAAGAGACTTTACAAAACCAAATGGATTTTATGGATACTTATGTTTATGCTACCATTTCCATATATAGCAAACACCACAGGTTGGTACACCGCCGAATTGGGAAGACAACCTTGGTTGGTCTATAACCTCTTGCGAACTGCCGATGGTATTTCACCAAACGTTTCTTCAGGAAATACATTGTTTACATTACTTGGCTTTATTGGTCTTTATCTTTTACTTGGTTTATTGTTCTTAATGCTGGCAGGAAAAATTATCAATAAAGGCCCTGAAACTACAAAACAAATCTAACTATGGAATTATTCTGGTATATCGTTTTAATGACAATGTTCACCATTTATATAATTTTAGATGGTTATGATTTTGGCGCAGGGATTATTCATCTATTCTTTGCAAAAAAGGAAAAGGACAAAAAAACCATCACAAACGCTATTGGCCCGTTTTGGGATGCTAATGAGGTTTGGCTTGTAGCGATAGGAGGTGTCTTGTTTTTCGCATTTCCTACATTGTATGCATCTTCATTTAGTGGTTTTTATTTGCCATTGATTATCATTTTATGGTTGCTAATTTTTCGGGCAATTGGTCTGGAATTACGAGGGCAAATTCATAATAAAATGTGGGAAAGCATTTGGGATAAGGCTTTTGGAATAGCGAGCTTATTGTTGGCTTTATTTTTTGGTGTAGCATTGGGAAACGTAGTAAGAGGTGTTAATTTAGGTATGGTTACAGACGGTGTTTCAGCTCACGAGCCGCACTATTTCTTTTTGCCATTATGGAATCCAACCTTTAGTCCACAGGCAGAACATTTGGGTATTATCGATTGGTTTACTTTACTATTGGGAATAGTTGGTGTTGTGGCATTGGCTATTCACGGCGCAAACTGGATAATATTCAAGACCAATTCAGAATTAAATCAAAAGCTTAAAAAAGTGGTTTTCAATTTGAATTTTGTTTTACTGGCTTTGGTAATCACGTCTTTATTGACCTGGCATATCATTGAACCAAAACCTTTTCACAACTTTATGGAGCATCCTTGGCTTTGGATTTTTCCGCTAATTACATTTACGGGATTATTTGGATTATTCAAGGTAAAAACATTTAAAAAAGACGGTTTGGGATTTTTGTTCTCGTCTATGTTCCTCCTTGGCGGATTGACCTCAACGGTTGCCTCCATATTTCCAAATGTATTGCCATCTACCAATGAAGTAAATCCTTCACTCACATTATATAATGCTGCGGCTCACGAGTATGGCCTATCGGTTGGCGTTTATTGGTTTGTTATTGCCGCAATTTTGGTTGGTGTTTATATGTTTGTTCAGTATCGGGTTTTTAAGGGCAAAATGGATGACGTAGGTTATGGCGAACATTAATCGGAAACTGGATTATTATGACAGGGACTTTAATTTCTCTAATTAGCATTTTTATAGGAATTATAGCTGCAAACCTATTAGGCTATTATAACAAAAAATTTTCTTTTGGTTTTACCGGAAATACATTATTAGGTGTTTTTGGAAGTATATTTTTAATAAAATCTTTCGGAAGATTAGGTTTTGACCCCTGGTCAATTATGAATGATGGAAACTTTGATGGCTTTTTATTAGCAATCAATTTAGGAGTATCAGCTATTGGTGGTGCTTCTGGGTTGGTGGCCATTAAATGGATAAAAAACAAACTAAACCAACCAAAAAAATAATCAGGGCTTTTACAGAAAAAAATAAAAACAGCTATAGTGTAACTTTTGTTACTAAAAGACTTTACTGAAAAGTCCATATTTGCACAAAATAAAAACTATGAATTGGATATATGATCCTTGGCCTTGGTACGTTGCCGGGCCCTTGATTGCCTTAACAATGTTCATCTTGTTATTTTGTATCCACCCCACCAACTACATCTTTGGCAGCAAGATAATATTTCCTGATACTATTTTTCAGCTTGTAGCTTTTTAA
>JBLWTS010000083.1:0-15628 GCA_048270045.1 Aequorivita sp. | reverse complement strand
TGCCTTTTTTTATTCTGCAAGTGTAGATTATTTCCGATACAGAATAAAAAAAGGCAGCTTCCTTAACAGACAAACTTAAAGGAAAGATATAAGCCCGAAGAAAATGCGCTTTAAGCCATATTAACTTTATTTATTTCAAGGTTAATACTTACTATAATACATCCTTAAATGGGAATTATTCCTCCATTAATTTTAGAGTAGCAGAGCCTCTAAAAACAAAACCCACCCAAAAATGAATTTTTGGATGGGAAAAAAATTGCTATGAAAAAGAAAAATTATCTCTTCTATGTCGAAGAGACTTTTCAAATATATGAAAAAATATTTATTTAACGTTTGTTTAAGAGAACATATCTTTTACTTTTTCAAAAAAAGATTTGTCCTCCTTTTCGGGAGCAGGTTGGAAATGATCGTCATTGCTCATCTTTTCAAAAAATTCTCTTTGATCCTTAGATAGAGATTTAGGAGTCCAAACATTTATATGCACAAGTAAATCTCCTGTTCCATACCCATTAATACTCGGAATACCTTTATTTCTCAATCGTAAAATCTTTCCGCTTTGTACGCCAGAATCTATTTTGATACGTACCTTCCCTGTTACAGTTTCAATTTCTTTTGAAGTACCAAGAACAGCATCCGAAATACTTATGTATAGATCGTAATGTAGGTTATCACCCTCACGCTGTAATGTTTCGTGAGGTCTTTCCTCGATAGCAACCAAAAGATCTCCGGGAATTCCATTTGCTGGCGCATCATTTCCCTTGCCAGAAACTTTTAACTGCATTCCGTCCACAACTCCAGCTGGAATTTTAATAGATACCGTTTCTTCAGTTGCTAACATTCCATCGGCATCAGCATTGGCGGGCTTGGCGTCAATAACTTGACCAATTCCTCCGCAAGTACTACAAGGAGTGGAGGTTTGCATTCTACCCAAAATTGTGTTTTGAATACGAGTAACCTGACCTTGTCCGTTACAAGTGGAACAAGTTTTATAAGTTGTGCCCTTGGCGAGCTTTTTTCGTTTAACCTTAATTTTTTTCTCAACGCCGTTGGCTATTTCTTCCAGCGAAAGTTGCACTCGGATTCTTAGGTTGCTCCCTTTTATCGTTTGCCGACCGCCTCCTCCAAAACCTCCGCCAAAACCACCCCCAAAGTGGTTACCAAAAATATCTCCAAACTGGCTGAAAATATCATCCATGTTCATGCCGCCGCCATTAAACCCTCCACCCTCAAAGGCTTGGTGTCCATATTGGTCGTAACGTGAACGCTTATTAGGATCGCTCAGGACTTCATAGGCTTCGGCAGATTTTTTGAAAAGAGCTTCTGCTTCGTGATCTCCTGGATTTTTATCAGGGTGATGCTGAATCGCTTTCTTTCGATATGCCTTTTTTATTTCCGGTGCTGTGGCACTTTTTGAAATGCCTAAAATTTCATAATAATCTTCCTTCATATTCTTGGTCCGCCATAGCGGATACTTTTATATTATTGTCCTATTACGACTTTAGGGTAGCGAATTATTTTGTCACCTAAGCTGTACCCCATTTCAACAACGTCTATGATTTTACCTTTAAGTTTTTTCTCGGGAACGACTATTTGGCTGATAGCCTCATGGATATCGGCATTAAAGGCATCACCTGCATTGACCTCTATCAATTCCAAACCTTTTGATTTTAATATTTCCCGAAGTTTATTGTAAATAAGTTCTACTCCTTTAAAAAGTCCGGTATCGCTGCTCTTCTCCAATTCCTTTAGGGCACGTCCAAAATCGTCAAGTACAGGCAATAGGGACAGTACGATATCCTCTCCCGCAGTCTTGAACATTTCTACGCGTTCTCGGGAAGTTCGCTTTTTATAATTTTCGAATTCCGCGAAAAGTCGAAGATATCGATCTTTTTCACGTGTAAATTCATCTTGAAGCTCCGCAAGTGCGTCGTTTACCGTTTCTTGGGCTACTTCTTGATCCATGATGTAATTATCCTTCAAATCGGTCTCTTCACTGAGATCGGTTTTATTAAATTTATCCTTTTTGCTCATGATGGCTTTATATTTCAGTTTTTTCAAAGGTTGCAAAAGTACTGCCATTTGCATTATAATGTCAAAATGTCACGACTATAATTTAGTATTACTTTAAGAAAAATAGAATTGTTAAAGTATATGTTTGCAAATCAATACAAAAACCATTATTTATGAATTCTACAACTTTAAAAATTACAATGCTTGCCTTTGTTATGATAGGCACAATTTCCTGCAAGAATAGCGAGAAAGAAATCGAAAATGAAATGGAGGTCGTGGCCGAAGCTTCTGAAATGGCCGCTGATTATAAAGTGGACACTGCTGCCTCAACAATTAAATGGGAAGGTTCTAAGCCTACCGCAACTCACCACGGAACTATTAAACTTTCTTCAGGAGTTCTTTCTGTACACGAAGGGAAAGTGCAAGCAGGCAATTTCGTTGTCGATATGAACAGTATTGTCGATGAAGACCTAACTGGAGACGAAAAAGCTAACCTTGAAGCTCACTTAAAGGGGACTGCCAAAGGAAAAGAAGGCGACTTCTTCAACGTTCAAGAATACCCAACGGCTCTTTTTGAGCTAACGGGAATTGAGAACAATATTGTAAAGGGAAATCTAACCATTAAAGATAAGACCAATGCAGTTGAATTTCCTGCTGCTATCGTTATTGAAGGCGATAAATTAATGTTTACCAGTGAACCTTTCGAATTGGATCGCACCAAATGGGGCGTTAATTATGGCTCAAAATCAGTGTTTCCAAACTTGGGAGATAAATTCATTAGTGATACCATGAAAATCACGTTATCCTTGACGGCTAAAAAAGTATAGTCATTCAGTTTAAAAAGCTATATAAAAATAGCCGCCTCAAAAATCGAGGCGGCTATTTTTTTTAAAAATCAACATAAAAAAGACTAATTAGTTTTGTTATAATTCGGAAGAAATCGACCTTTGCATTTTAATTTTAAGGAATTTCAACTTTTAATAAATTAAAAGTTATTTATCTATATTTAGTTCTTATCATTCTTGAATCTTATCCTAACAATCTCAACCTGAAAGTGTTTTGACTAGAAATAGTTGTGGAAATCCCAAATACTCCAATAATTTAAAGGGATTAATCTTGCTCTTTTAATTTTCTTTTAAAGAGCCCACAATAGCTGCCGATGTTTCAAGAAATTTGAGGATTGAAATAGATTTAGTAACTTCGTGTTAATTAAATAATTTATGCGGAATAAATACAGGATATTCACAATATCTAATCTCCAAAGAGTTCAAAGGCGAAAAAACTAAGGCAGTAGACTAGAATAATCGACAATTTTAATAAAACCAAAATCACAAAAACCAACCTATGAGTATATTTATCCAAAAAAAATCATTGAAAAAGGTAGTCCTGGCAATTGGAGTAATGACTTTCTTCGCCTCCTGTGTCAATACTCAATCTGACAAGACTTACGAGAATGCCGTTGATATTCCCGTTAATCAGGAAATGATTGCGGACCTGACCGCTCCTCCATTCGTTCCTAATCCAGTAGGAAATCGACTTGCTAAAAAACTGATCGTGGATATGGAAATTCAGGAACTTGAAGGTGAAATGACCAATGGCGTTACCTATATGTATTGGACTTTTGATGGAACGGTACCCGGAAGTTTTATAAGAACCCGTGTTGGTGATGAAATAGAATTTCACTTAAAGAACCATCCAGATAACAAACTTGCGCACAATATAGATCTTCATGCCGTCAATGGTCCTGGAGGGGGTGCGGAATCATCCTTGGTAGCACCAGGTCACGAAACCGTTTTTTCTTTTAAAGTGTTGAATCCAGGAATTTACGTTTATCATTGTGCTACAGCCCCTGTAGGAATGCACATAGCCAACGGAATGTATGGTCTTATTTTGGTTGAACCTGAAGGAGGTTTAGAACCTGTGGATAAAGAATTTTACATCATGCAAGGAGATTTTTATACTAAAGGGAGCTACGGCGAACCTGGACTTCAAGCTTTTGATATGCAAAAAGCTATTAAGGAAGATGCCGATTATGTGGTTTTCAATGGCCACGTGGGAGCTTTGTTAGGAGAAAATGCAATGAAAGTGAATGTTGGCGAAACAGTACGTCTTTTTGTGGGTAATGCAGGACCAAATTTAGTTTCCTCATTTCATGTTATCGGAGAAATTTTTGACAGAGTTCTCGTAGAAGGCGGAAGTCTAGTAAATGAAAATGTGCAGACCACTCTAATCCCGGCAGGTGGAGCAACTATGATAGAAATGAAGATAAATGCACCAGGAGAATATATTTTAGTTGATCACAGTGTATTCCGTGCGTTTAACAAAGGAGCTATTGGTGTCATTGACGCAACAGGCCCAAAAAACGATCGAGTATTCAAAGGAAAAATACAAGAAGGTATTTATCAACCTGAAGGGGGAATTATTCAAAAAATGCCTCATGGCGATAAGGTAGCTTCTACTGAGCCTGTTGAAGCTCTTTCAAAAGAAGAGAAAATGGAATTGGGTAAAAATATTTATGGACGCACTTGTGTAGCCTGTCACCAAGGTGCTGGACAAGGAGTGCCAGACGTTTTCCCTCCTCTGGCAAAATCAGATTATCTTAATGCTGATATAGATCGAGCAATCAGCACTATATTACACGGGAAGAGTGGCGAAATTACCGTTAATGGAAAAAAATACAACAACGTAATGCCTTCTCAAATGTTGGATGATGCCCAAACAGCCAGCGTCCTAACTTATATTTACAACAATTGGGGCAACAACGGAACCGACGTTACTGAAGAAATGGTTAAAAAAGCCCGTTCTAAATAATAAATTTTGCTTTTAAAAAAAATAATAATTCTAAGTATACTTTGGGCCGTGGCATTTTCTGCTTCGGCCCAAATTATTATTGACATGGCTCCCATCCCCAAAGGAAGCTACACTCCGCTTTATGGAAGGGATTCTACTCAAGTGAAAGTCGAAAGTTTTTTGATTGACATCTACCCCGTAACCGTATCTCAATATGTTGAATTCTTAAACGAAAATCCGAATTGGCGAAAATCTCAGGTAAAAGGAATTTTCGCGGATAAAAACTATTTAAACGGATGGGAAGATGATTTACACCCCAAATCGGGCACAAGGGGAAATGAGCCAATCACTTCCATTTCATGGTTTGCTGCCAAAGAATACTGTAAATGCCAAGGAAAAAGATTGCCCACCGTTGATGAATGGGAATACGTAGGAATGGCAGATGGAAAAAGATCGGATGCCCGTAAAAACGAAAGCTATAACCAATATATTCTAAATTGGTACGAGGAACCAAAAGGCAAGCACCAAGAAATAGGAAGCACTTTTAAAAACTATTGGGGCGTCTATGACATGCACGGACTGGTGTGGGAATGGACTCAAGATTTCAACTCTATAATGATAGCTTCAGAATCAAGGACTGGCGGTAATAACAATAACCTATTTTGTAGTGCCGCAGCTGTGGGCGCTACAGATTTGATGAACTATGCAGCCTTTATGCGATATGCTTTCAGAAGTAGCGTAAAGGGGAATTACTCTGTAAACAACCTTGGGTTCAGGTGCGCCAAGGATATTGAAAACTAAAAATAAACTGTTATGAACTATTTAAAATATGCACTCGTTGGAATTTCCATTTTAATAATTTCTTGCAAAAACAATTCTGACCAAAAAGTTGAGGAAGCTATGATAACTGATACGGAACAAGTTACAACCAGCAAAGAAATATCTGATATGTCCATTTTCAACCTTCCCTCCCACTGGACCTCGCAAGATGGGAATGAAATTGAACTGAAAGATCTTCAAGGAAAAGTGGTTGTGATGGTGATGATATATACTTCGTGTAAAGCTGCCTGTCCACGATTGGTGGCCGATATGAGAAATATCGAGAAACAAATTCCGGAGGATAAAAAAGATAATGTGCAATATGTTTTTGTGAGCATAGATCCTGAAACAGACACTCCTGAACGTTTAAAAACTTTCGCAAAGGAAAATCAAATGGACGATGACAAATGGCTTTTCTTACGAGGAACCGAAGAGGATACCCGAGAATTTGCTGCCGTTCTTGCTGTTAGCTATAAGGAGATTTCGCCTATCGATTTCTCGCATTCCAACATCATCAGTGTTTTTAATCAAGACGGGGAACTAACTCATCAGCAGGAAGGTCTAGGGGTGGACAATAAGGAAACTGTGCAGGCTATCATCAATTTAGCTAAATAACTCAGTCACGGGTTTCCCTGGCCCTAAGAAGGTTCTCAACGTTACAACAGTAATAAACGATTTCGGTTTTAACTCCACTTCCTCATTACTTCCTTCAGTAAATCCTATTCCATTCTCAATTCTAGGTTTTCTATCTCTAGTTGAAAGATTCGGTCACTTGTAGCTACGTCAAGAGTAAACTCAGTGGTTTCAAAACAACCCCTTGAAAAAATTTTCGAAACCCATGATCTCAAAACGCATCTATCAATTCTAAACCATTTCTTCCACCAAAAACCTATCCCACATCCAAAAACCTTCGCTATTTTTACAATCTCAAATAAGCGTACAAATGGCACTAAATGATTTCATTCTCCCTTCAAACAGAACCACGCTTGGCTTGGAGGATATCCATTTAAGTGAAGAAAATAAAAGCGCCCTAGAACAACTGTTGAAAGAGTTTAAACACATTGCAGTTTTAAACCAATATCAGCTGCCGGTTGACAATAAAATCTTTCTCTTCGGTCACACTGGTTGCGGAAAAACGACTACGGCCAAGGCAATTGCACAGGCATTGGATAAAAAAATTATCATCCTCAATCTAGGAAACATCGTGTCTTCCCGTTTAGGCGAAACTGCCAAGAATATTACAGAGGTGTTTAACAAAGCAATTCGTGAAAAAGCAGTTCTGTTTTTAGACGAATTTGATTCCATCGGAAAACTACGCGACCACGACGACAAGGATTCCGCTGAAATGAAACGTCTTGTCAACACCGTAATCCAGTTGATCGATGAACTTCCCAACGATACTTTATTTATTGCTGCTACCAACCATGCCAAGGTTATTGATACAGCCTTGTTACGACGGTTCCAACTTAGGTTAAAATTTGAATTGCCAAACGAAGAACAACTTGACCTCTATTATGATTCACTTTTAAGCAAAGTACCAGAAGAATTAAGAAATGTTGAGCGCATTTACAATATTTCATTTGCGGAGGCCAAAGACATTACCTTTAGAGCAATGAAAAATGCAATAATAACTAACGAAGAGGAGAAGGCTTCAGACGAGGTTCCTCAAAATTTGAAACAATAGTCTTTCTCACGGCGGTTCAGTGATTAGGAAGTATCTTTAACTTTCTAAAAATAATGTGTGCATCCAAAAAACCCATTCAATACAGGTTACAACTTCGACATATTGGTGGAAAAACATCCACCCCTAAAACCATTTGTTTTTGAAAACCAATACGGTAACAAAACAATAAAATTTGCCAACAGCGAAGCCGTTAAAGCCTTGAACACTGCTTTGCTAAAATCGTATTTCGGTATAGAGTATTGGAATATTCCAGACAATAATCTCTGTCCTCCCGTCCCTGGCCGCTTAGATTACCTCCTATACGTAGCCGACTTAATTCCCAAAAAAGATATCCATCTGCTGGATATTGGCACGGGTGCGAACCTTATTTACCCGGTACTCGCCACGAGTCACTTCAACTGGAAATGCACTGCCACTGAAGTAAATCTCGACTCGCTAAGCAATGGCCTGAAAATAATAAATAAAAACTCACTATTACAAAAAATTGAATTGCGTCATCAACAATTCAAGAGAAGCATTTTGGAACATATCATTCAACCAGACGACTATTTCGACGTGGTCGTTTGTAATCCGCCATTCTATAAAACTCGCTCGGATGCAGAAAGACACAACCGTCGAAAACATCAGAACCTTAAGCTCATTGAGGAAAATACCCAAAATTTTGGTGGATTGAGCAACGAATTGTGGTACAAAGGCGGGGAGGAAATGTTTATTAAAAAAATGGCTGAAGAAAGTGTTCTTTTCAAAGATCAAGTGCATTGGTTTACGGCCATTGTTTCACAAAATGACAATTTGAAAAACATTAAAAGGGCAGTTAACAAAACTAACCCCTCCGAAGTGAAAATGGTTGAGATGGAGCAGGGAAATAAACGGAGTCGGTTTATTGCTTGGACGTATGAATGTTAAGTGAATTGGAAAGGAATTCTGATTTTACCTTTAATTTTTTAGTATAAATCCTCTTTTGAGATATCAATTGAATAAAATAATTTCCCCAAGTTAAATTTGAATTTAAAACCGTTGTCGATCGGACAATTGTTTGGAAAAAATTTCTTGACCCAAGGCGTTATAAATTACGACCTCATCCCCCAAATAGAAATCGTCTACTACGAATCTAATGATCTCCATCACTTGGATTTGGATATATTTCAAAATAAAATCTATCATTTTTAATGAAAACGGCTAAGTTACAAGGCAAAATAAGAAGGTTAAAATCAACGGGGAAACTATCTTCAAAGTCTTGTACCGTAACACTTTCCACCGGACCTTCAATTCTACTTAGGTAAATATAATCAATAAATACAAAGGATACGCGTTAATTCCAAAGGACTTCCGCATCAGTCTGTACCTCAATTAATCGAAATTGAAAAAGGTCTCTCATATTACAACCATATTTATCGTAAACTTCATTAAATGTTGCTTATGTAAGTTGGCAAGGAATACAATCTGGAAAGAAAAAATCGAGATAAACATATTTTCCTTGTGATGTGATATCGTATAAATTCCAGATATTTCCATAAACATCAACAACCGTAAAATCATCGACTACATCACTATAATTATAGTTGGCTACTAGAGCTGGAGTTAAAGTTGTTGTCAATAACAACAACAGGTACAAGCCAGATCTAGAAAACAACTTCATAAAATACATTATTGGCAATAAAGATTTGTAACTTAATTTAGTTCTACAAGAAAAACTATTTTTGTTTTCTAAAAATATAACTCATCCAAACAGGATCATTATCATCAGAAACCACGGACTGACGATCCAAGAACTCCCAATCATGGACATTCATATAGTTCAGCAAGGTTGATGTTTGCTCAATGTCCTCAATTTCCTTAATCGAAATATTTTGACCATTTAGCGAAGTTTGCTCCTCCACTTTTATGCGCTTTACCTTTCCACGATTATTGGCCTTTTGGACCACAATTACTTCCAGAAAGTCATACTTGACAATCGTCTGCGAATGGCCATCAAGAGAGAATAATAGAATAAGAGCCAAGGCTGAAATAGTTACATATTTGTTCATGATTTCTTATTTCCTAGAAAAATACAACTATTATCTTTCTTATCAAAAATCAGGCAATCCCTCTGCCAATAGATTTAAGATTACTAAATAATAAATAAAGCTTCAATAAATCTGATAGTCATTGAGAT
Organism: Aequorivita sp.; assembly: GCA_048270045.1. Classification (GTDB taxonomy): domain Bacteria; phylum Bacteroidota; class Bacteroidia; order Flavobacteriales; family Flavobacteriaceae; genus Aequorivita. The sequence continues at coordinate 6,170 of JBLWTS010000083.1, read as the reverse complement.
GCGTAGCATTACCTCTTATATTCAATAAAATTTATATCTTTATTATTCACTAAGAGGACTTAATAACCCCTGTTGATGAATGGATTATGAAAGACAAATGCACACAAAAACGACAATCATAGAAAGTACAAACATTATACAACATTTTATAAATGCTCCGGATCTAAAAATTTATTCAGAAAAATATCCTTTCGAATACTTTGATTTTCAAGAAGAATTAATAAAAGAAATTAATTTCCAGATTCCCAAAAATTCTGTTATTGGCATGCAAGCCGAAGCCTGCTTTAAAGCATATTTAAAACATTCAAGACACTATGAACTTCTGGCTTCAAACCTTCAAATTACGGACGAAAAGGAAACCATAGGTGAATTGGATTACATACTTCGAAATCTAAAAACAAGTAAGGTAGTTCACATAGAATTGGCCTGCAAGTTTTATTTATATGATATAAGCGTTGGTACCACCGAAGAAGAAAAATGGGTTGGTCCGAACAGAAAAGACAGCCTATTGGATAAATTGGAAAAAATAAAGTCTAAACAATTCCCGTTAATTACCGCCCCAGAGACACACGAAAAACTAAAAAGTCTTGAAATAGAAATTCCTAGTTCACAAAAACTATGTTTAAAAGCTTTTCTTTTTGTTCCAAAAGATATAATTCCTAATCGCTTCTCCAATAATTACAGAGATTGCATTGTAGGCTATTGGATTAAACTAACTGAGTTTGAAAATGAGGATGTAGATTCGTTATATGCCCTTCCAGAAAAGAAAGAATGGCTTTTTCCAGCCGAGTCCATCAAATTCTGGAATACCTTTGATGAAATTAAATTGGAAATATACAAGCAACACCACCTTCATAAATCCCCGTTAATCTTTAAAAAAACACCGGAAAAAACAGAACGTTTCTTTGTGGTCTGGTGGTAATAAAAGCTCTATTGAAAGCCTGTCTGCTTCGCAATTTTCAATTTATGATTCTAAGGCTTTATCCTTGCAAATAGTGTTCTAATTCAAATTAACAGGAAAGATTATCTCTATTAATCCAACATTCCAAGCACCTCAGTAGATTTTGTGAAACAAAAAAAGACCCTCATTTCTGAAGGTCTTTTTAATATTAAAACTATGGGTAAACTAACTTTTATTTCAATTTAAAAGTAACTCTTCTTACAAGTTGTCTCGCTGCAGAAGATTCTTTGTTAACACTAGTGTCTTCTCCACCACCTGAGTAACTCAATCTACTTTCTGAAATTCCAGTTGCGATTAAGATTTCATAAACTCTCTTCGCTCTTCTTTCGGAAAGAGCTTGGTTGTATGCAGGGTTACCTACTTCATCAGCATATCCGATTAACTCAGCATTTGCAGAAGGATTTTCTGTCATATATTTGACTAGGTAATTAATTGCTTCCAACGAATATGTTTCTGGCTTATCACTATTGAATTGGAAATAAACATTCACATAACCGTTGTCGAGTAGATTTCTTACCGATACTGATGAACCATCTTTACCAGGTACTTCTTCTCCCTTCTTAACGTAAAGTCTTTCCAATGAAGATTCAAGTTCATCTGGAATACCGTTTTTGTTTTTATCTATGGCACGTCCTTTAGAATCCACGGTTACACCTGATGGAGTGTTTGGCTCACGATCTAAGTAATCTGGCACACCATCTTGATCTGAATCAATCAAATCAGTCTCAAGTTTCGCAATTCTTGTTTCTTGTTCAGCCAGTCTTTCTCCAATCATAGATGCCTCTGAAGACCAATCAGCATGTTTTTCATTTTTTCCTAAATAAAAATTAAGACCAATAGAAAAATTCATCATATAACCATTCCAACCCCTTCTTCCAGTTATTCCTGTACCATCCCAAGAATAATCCTGACGTGTATTTCCGATTAAAGATACATCAGTAGTTAACGCCATTTTTTCTCCTAGTTTAAGTTGTGGAGAAATTCCAGCAATAACATTCAACATTTCATCGGTAGCATTTCGATCAACAGGTTCCTTCGCATCAAGCCTAGAATATCCAGCACCAGCATGTACAAGAACGCCTAAAGAGTTAGTCCAAGTGTCAAATTTCAAGATAGATCCAAGATTGATTACTCCTTGTAAGGAAGAGCGCAGATAAGTAGTTTTGAAAGGAAGGCTTCTATCTCCTTCTTTTAGCATACTATACCCAACGTCAAGCTTTGCCCCAAAATAATTGTTAAACATATAACGAGTTCCTAAACTAAATTGTCCAAAACTTGGAGATGCGGTAAAATACCCATCTGCAAATGGTCGTGCAGGCTTGTGAAGCCCACCAGCAACTTCGATGGACCATCTATTATAATCTTGGTTAAGCCCCTCCTGTCCAACTACTATGGAAGTGATGAGTAAAGATGTGATCAGAATAATTTTTTTCATGGTTAATAGTTTTTATGCGAAGATACTTATTATTTTTTAGTTACATCATATTTTTTTCAAAATAACGGAAGGAGAAGCGTTAATCGATTCTTACATTTAATGGAGTTTTAACTTTAAAATCCTCAAATTATCTTAATATAAGGGGCAAAGATACATTTTTATGCAGTTTACAGCAAATATTGTATCTTGAATTTTAGGGGGGGAGGAAACTAAAAAAACCCTGAAAAGCTAATTCCAGGGTTTCCCAAAGTTTAGTTCAGAAGCGCTTCAAACTTCTTATTTTGGCAATCTATAACACTTAAAGCCATCGAATAATCCAGAAGAAACCTTATAGTTTCATCCTTTGGAGCAAGTTTTTTATTCACGCCCTCCACACGTGATGTATCAAAGTATAATTTTTGCATAGGGTATGGTTTTGAGGTTATTACTCTCAAAGAACGTTGCAAAAAATACTTTATTGCATCAATTAGTCAATATAATATTATGTTTATCAATTACCTTTCGTAAATTAATAAGGGCATATCGCATTCTTCCCAATGCAGTGTTGATGCTCACTCCTGTTTGTTCACTTATTTCTTTGAAACTCATGTCCTTGTAAATTCGCATAATCAAAACTTCTTTTTGATCTTCTGGCAATTCCTGAATTAATCTGCGCACATCATCCTCAACCTGACCTTTGATAATTTGCTTTTCTATGTTCAAGGCACTATCGCTCAAAACCGAAAAAATGTTGAAATCGCTGTTATTTTCAAATTTGGGCATACGATTATTTCTCCTGAAGTGATCTATAACGAGGTTATGTGCAATTCGCATCACCCAGGGAAGAAACTTTCCTTCCTCGTTATAGGCTCTTTTTTTGAGAGTCTTAATTACCTTAATAAAGGTGTCCTGAAATATGTCTTCTGCCACATCCCTATCAAAGACTTTTGAGTAAATAAAACTGTAGATTCTTTGTTTATGACGAGTTATTAACTCGCAAAGGGCAGATTCATTACCGTTAATATAGGCGTTCACTAAAAACGCATCAGAGCTAGTGCTTTGCTTCATGTCAGTACTTCTTTAATAAATAAACAACAATATAAATTGGTTGCTCGATTAAAATGTTTATTTGTTAAGAGTAGTGATTTGCTATAGGCAATAAATTTTTTATAAGACGTTAAGAGCGGTAAATATAACAACAAAGAATTCACAAATGCAAAAAAAAAGTTAATTTTTCTTATAAAAAGATTTAATAACCTCTTAAGCTCCATGCTGAAACCGTTATAGTATCTTTGCAAAATGGTCAAATTAGAAGCACTCAAATTGAATACCGAAACCATAGATATCAAGAAAAATATCCTGATTCAGGGCGCAAAACTTCATAATTTAAAAAATATTTCGGTAGCTATCCCACGAAATAAATTGGTGGTTATTACAGGACTCTCAGGAAGCGGAAAATCAAGTCTTGCATTTGATACACTCTATGCCGAAGGCCAACGACGTTATGTGGAAAGCCTCTCCAGCTATGCACGACAATTCCTTGGTCGATTGGATAAACCAAAGGTCGATTCCATAAAAGGAATATCTCCCGCCATCGCTATCGAGCAAAAGGTAAATGCTACAAATCCACGCTCTACGGTGGGGACTTCCACAGAAATATACGATTATCTCAAACTGCTTTACACCAGAATCGGAAAAACTATTTCTCCAGTTTCTGGTAGGGAAGTCAAAAAAGACACCACTACTGATGTTATAAATTTTATTAAAAACTTTCCTGAAGGAGAAAAGCTACTCCTCCTCGCTCCTATTCATTTAGAAGAGGGCCGAACAATGGAAAACAAAATCCAGGTTTTAGCGCAACAAGGATATTCAAGGATTAAGATAAATGAAAATGTAGTTAGAATAGATGAGGTAGAAAAGAAATCCATTACAAATAAAATAGAATTGGTTGTAGATAGAATCATTACAAAAAACGATGAAGATTTCTACAATCGTCTTGCAGACGCTGTGGAAATAGCCTTTTTTGAAGGAAAAGGAGAATTATATATTGAAGAAATATCTTCTAATAATTTAACTGAATTCAACAATCGATTCGAAGCAGACGGAATGGTTTTTATGGAGCCAAATGTACATTTGTTTAGCTTCAATAACCCGTACGGTGCTTGTCCTGTTTGTGAAGGATATGGCGATGTAATAGGGATTGACGAAGATTTAGTCATACCAAATACTGCACTCTCAATCTTTGAAAATGCAGTGTTTCCATGGCGTGGTGAAAGTATGAGCTGGTATCGCGATCAATTGGTTAACAATGCCTATAAATTCGATTTTCCAATTCATAAACCTTGGTTTGAGCTTACCGAAGAACAAAAGCAATTAGTTTGGGACGGCAACAAATACTTTGAGGGTTTAAACTCCTTCTTTTCATTTCTAGAATCGAAAAGCTATAAAATCCAAAATAGGGTTATGCTTTCTCGCTATCGCGGAAAAACAAAATGTTCAGTCTGTAAAGGAAAACGCCTTCGACCCGAATCGGGTTTTATAAAAATTAACGGCAAAGCAATTCAAGAATTGGTGGAACTACCACTGGATAAAGCCGCCATTTTCTTTAAAAATCTTGAACTCTCGGAATATGACGCCCAAGTAGCCAAACGTTTATTGTTAGAAATAAATAACCGAATTGGCTTCTTAATGGATGTGGGCTTGGGATATTTGACTCTCAATCGAAAATCCAATACCCTATCTGGAGGCGAATCACAACGAATCAATTTAGCAACCTCCCTAGGAAGTAGCCTTGTGGGATCTATGTATATATTGGACGAACCGAGTATTGGACTTCATCCAAAAGACACAAAGAGATTGATTGTGGTTTTAAAATCTTTAAGGGATTTGGGAAATACGGTTATTGTAGTGGAACACGACGAAGATATAATGAAAGCCGCCGACCAAATCATCGACATTGGTCCCGAGGCTGGAACTTTTGGAGGTGAAGTTGTGGCACAAGGAAATTATGATGAAATATTAAAATCCGATTCGCTTACATCGAAATACCTAAATGGTGACATGGAAATTGAAGTACCAAAAAACCGTCGCACTTCAAATAATAAGATTTCAATATTCGGCGCACGGCAGAATAATTTAAAAAACATTGACGTTACTTTTCCCTTGAATGTATTTACCGCTGTAACAGGAGTTTCAGGAAGTGGTAAAAGTACATTGGTGCGTAAAATTCTCTATCCTGCACTATTGCGTGAAATAGGAGGCTATGGCGAAAAACCGGGTCAATTCTCCAGCATTAAAGGAGATTTCGGCACAATAAAAAGCATCGAGTTTATCGATCAAAATCCTATCGGTCGGTCAAGTAGAAGCAATCCAGTGACTTATATTAAGGCGTATGATGATATTCGAAATCTTTTTGCTTCTCAAAAACTCTCCGATATCCGTGGATACAAGCCAAAACATTTCAGCTTTAACGTAGATGGCGGTCGCTGCGAAACTTGCAAAGGCGAAGGCGAAGTAACCATAGAAATGCAATTTATGGCCGATGTGCATTTGCTTTGCGACGTTTGCAATGGAAAGCGTTTCAAAAAAGAAGTTTTAGAGGTAAAGTTCCACAATAAAAACATAGACGATATCCTCACTATGACCGTGGACGATGCGGTGGAATTCTTTGGAAAACACAAAGAAGAAAAAATAGCAGCCAAACTCCAGCCCCTGCAAGATGTAGGTTTGGGCTATGTGCAATTGGGCCAGAGTTCCTCAACGCTTTCTGGCGGAGAGGCACAACGTATCAAATTA
>JBLWTS010000082.1:0-16024 GCA_048270045.1 Aequorivita sp. | reverse complement strand
GCTGCGTAGTGCGCGTAAAATTTTTGAGCTTCGATTTTGGGCCAATTATTTTTTAAAAAAAATGAGATTACTAAATTTTCATTTTTCGGGAGCTCTAGTTTATATATGTTTTCTTTATGTTTATTATTGTTTATATATGATACCAACGGTTGTCCTTGATTTGGGACAGCTGAGTCCAAGGGTTGTCCTTGATTTGAGACACCTAAGTCCAGCGGTTGTCCAGTGGTTGTCCCAAAAATGAACAAGCTAATTCTGCTGCCTTTAAATGAATTGTGGGAAGGAAAATACCGGAGGTATTTCCAAGTGTCGAGTTGTTTTAAACAGCGGTGATAAGTTGACTTAGATCCAATTTTTGAAAGCTTCATAACTTCATCACGGATTATGATTAATTCTTCCGGAAAGCGATTGATGTTCCATAAATTGAAGAGTGCCATATATAAACTGATATGGGTGGGATTAAGCCTGGAGTCTTTTGCAATGGTCATAAAAAATGCGTTTAAGTGAGCGATGTAATTGACATTGGCCATACGTTTTTATTCTAAAATGTTTGCATACTGATGGCATAGGGGTCTAGCGACTTGAAACTTTGTTTTCTTCCATCACGCGCTGGATCTCCTGTTCTTCGTAAAGGATTATTCCGCCAATTTTTGAATATGGTAGGGTGCCATTAATTCGGAGGTTTTGGAGGGTGCCTGGACTGATGGAAAGCATTTCCATTACTTCGGAAGATTTTAAATATCTTTTTGTTTCCTGTGGAGCGGGTGGTGTGATAAGCTTCTTTATTTCATCGAGAAGCTCGAGTTTGAAATCGTAAAGATCGTCGGTGGTGAGAATGGTTACTGGCATAGCTAAAAAGTTTTAAATGATTAAAATAATCCCCGTGGGGAGACGGGGATTTAAAAAGCTGTCAAAGGGTTATGGCTTTTTAGATTGACAACTTTTTGCACGATTTGACCTTCGTGTTGCAAAGATTTAAAGAAAGGAAGAAAGGCTTTCACAAGGTGTACCCAAGGTGGGTGATATTTTTTTTCGTTGGTGACTCTGCTTGAGTTTGTAGCCATTCCGATTTTGATGGATTGGTGTATGGATTATTTATTGAGAATTGTGGTTATAATTGAAAATGAGAGGTTCATTTTATATCTATACCTTAAATTAATCGAGATTCTTATAAAGTCAATGATAACAACTTGTTGGAGGGGTAAATGAGAGTCTTCTGGAATCAGACTAATTAGGGAGGAAAAATGAATTTGGAATAATTTACCAAGGTTTACCCAAGGTGGGTGTTTTTTTTCCCTCGGTACTTTTTCAATATCTCTAACGAGCTATTGAAAACATCCTCCTTCGGCCGACAGACTCGGGAACCATGGCTCCTTAGTTTTGTTTTTCGTTGATAGACCGTAGTTGTTAGACTGTAGACGGTAGAGTTGACGGGTGACGGATGTTGGGTGAGAATTGGACTTAGGACGGTAGGACCTGCCTATCGGCGGGCAGGCGTAAGACGTAGGACAAAATTGGGTAGGGCGGTATGAAGTAAGAGGTCGGGCTGGATTCCTTTTATCTGGAAATAAATTTGGACATCTAGGTTAGGATTTATTTTTTACTCGATTTTATTTGTCTGCATCGTACATTTTTTTTTGGAGTTTCTCTTTCAAAAGATCAATGAATTTGGTTTTTTTTATTTTGCGGGAACGAATTTCGATGTAGGTGCGATAATATGGTCCTAGGTCAATGTTAAGTGTGCGTTGGAACAAGGTGGCGAGGTCTTTTATATCGGTGTTGCCATTGTTGATCGCGCCGGTTTCGTGAAGGGCGTAAATCAATTCGATTAAGTCGGATTTGGCTCTTGTCCATTGCATATTTGGAATAGGTTCTTCTCGAGGGTTGGATTTGGCATCGTTTAGGGTATTTAATTCGGTTGTTAACCGTTGGATCAATAATTTGTGCGCATAGATTTTGGCTACTATTAAATCATGGGATGATGAAAAATTTTCGTCCACGCAATATTGAAGTGCATCTGGATGAAACTTTACCACTCCATGGGAGCGAAGGAAATATTCTGAGTCCCTATCTTTTCTATTTCGTTCCAGGTATTGATAAAAGGCTTTATGTTCTAAAAAATATTCTTGATACTTTTGAATCTGTTCTTCAATATATTTCTTGGTCTTTTTTATGGTTTGTGGCCGGCACAATTCAAACTCGGCTAAGCTTAAATAAAAAATAAGATACCCTAGAGGTTTTGGTTTTATCACCTTAAAGAAATGACTTTCAACAACGGGGGAATTGAAGTTTTCGGTAATGACTTTGAGCCTTAGTTTTTTCAAAGCTTTCTTGCAATGGAAGACACCTAATTCAATTTCCTCAAAAACATCATCGGTCTGGGAATTCAACGTTTGAAGTTTCCGTTCTAAATTAGCCACAACCCGATTACAATATTTCATGATAGGTTAGAAGTTGAATTGTGAAATGAGAGTAAAATGAAGTTAAAATTAAATAGCAGAACAATAAAAAATGAAAGTTCTTCCTTACTTTTTGTAAGGTAACTCCTTACTTCGCTTAGAAGGATATTGGATATTATTACTAAACTCGAAAACATGAGTTTTGATAAAGCTATTATTAATATCCAACGACCCAGCGGTTAGAGATTGTGTCTTGGAAATTTGTCAAAAACCGGAATATGAAATGGTAGGCGAATTACTGGGGGTAAATGGCTTGCCTAAGGATTTAAGAAAGATTGAGGCCAATATTATATTGATGGATTTGGATGCTTTAGATGGGGATTTTTGTAATTACACTTTTTTTGATAAAAACCTATTTAGGGAATTTATTGTAATAGGGTTTGCATCGGATTATAAGCAGGCATATTACTCCTTAAAACGCGGATTTTTAGATGTTAGAATGAAACCTAGTTCTGTTGCTGACATAATTGATTCTATTTCCTTTTGCAAGAATCGGTTTAAAAATAGAAGCGTGATTCTGGCGATTTCTTCGTCGCAGGATAAACATTATCTTAGAGTGTCTGATATCCTTTATTTAAAGGCAGACAATAACAATGTGGATATTTATTTAAAAGATGGAACGATACTCCCTGTTTTTAATTCTTTAAAACATTTTCAAAACCGTCTTTCCGTTCCCTTTATGAGGATACAAAGGAGTTATATTATAAATGTGACGCAGGTTTGTAGGATCAATCGATTTAAGCGTTTTATAATGTTGAGAAGGAGCAATGTTCGGATTCCTTTTTCGGAAAAGTATTTAGATAATATGGAGCATTTTGAGAATATGATAGGAAGAGGTTCTTTTTAAGTTTTACCAAGAGAAAGAGGTGTTTTACCATAAGGAAGTGGGATTTCACAATAAACAGTCATGAACTTGCTTGATTAAATTGGATTTGGTTTTATTTTCGGGATAAGGAAGTTGCTCTCCTAGCTGAGAAAATGCCCTCAGTTTTTCCTTGTGCACAAGTGAATATAGATCATCAAAGTGGTGATCTGAATTTTCTATCCATTCACTTAAACACCTTTATCATGAAAATTTTATCAATTTTATGTCTGATTTTATTATTATCAGGGATGGTTTCTTGCACTCCTGTAGCGTTGACTGAAGAGAACCATGTGCCTACAGCTTTTGACACAGGAGATGATGACAGTGTAAGGCCTGACAACGACAAAGACGACTAAGTATGACGGACTCTAGGGAGGCCTTTTCGTAATTGGAAAGGCTTTCTTACATTTGAGTAATATCTCATATATGAATTTAGTCGTGTCCGACTAAGATATAAGATCGCTCTGCTGAAAGACGTAAGATATAAGACTTACTCCTTAATAGCTTGACAATTAGGTTATATTGATTGAGCGTGATTTTTAGTTTTTAAATCTCAGCGTTAAGAATAATAGCAAGGTATCACTTAATAAAAATACTTTAATAACCCGCTATTATTGGCTAAACAGAATTTTGTAATCCTTTAACCGGACACTAATGATATGAATTATTTTGAAAGTGCATCGATTTCTTCTACTTCGTTGTATGGCAGCCATCGTTCTTGGTATTTTGCTTTCAAACTGTCATGACCAGGCTTCAGAGTTTGAAACCACCGCCTTAAGGTTAGATTCGCTAATCCGTATATCGGAGGATTTTAAATTAAGGCCGGATCAAAGACTTCGTAGTTTAAAAGCGGCATTTAGTCAAAATATGCTGACTAATGATGATAGTCTGCGGATGGTTTATTACAACAAGATTTCATATTTAGCCGCATCACAATCTGATACTTCTTTTTTTTTAACATCTGTGAGAAAAGGACGATTACTTGCCAACAAGAGACAGGACTCTGTAATGTTAGGACATATTCATTGGAATTATGGAATATATTTTTTGAGAAGAAACCAGCTGGACAGCAGTTATTTTCATTATCGAAAAGCTTACAAGATATTCGAAAATCGCAATGAATTTTATGCAGGTAAAATGCTTTATAACATGGCTTTTATCAGTGGGCGTTTAAAGGAATATACAACGAGCGAAGCTTTATTGTATAGGGCCATTCCTTATTTTGAAAAACTGGATAAGTACAAACAATTATACTTATGTTATAACCATTTAGGGGTAGTACATAAAAATTTGGAAGAATTTGATGAAGCTCTTAAAAACTATGAAACTGCTCTGAGGTATTGGAAACGAACGAAACGTAATTCGGTTTATTTTTTTGACACACAAAACAACATCGGAATGGTTTACCAGAAATTGGGACTTCAGAAGAAAGCAATAGAATCCTTTGATCGCGTTGTTTTCAGCAAGGATATAGTAAAGGAAGATCCTTCATTATACGCTAGGGTTTTGGATAATAAGGCTATGAGTATTCTATTGTCGGGTGAACTTAAAGGCCTACCTAATACATTTTATGAGGCGTTACGAATTCGTGATAGTATTGGAAATCAGGAGGGTCTGGTAATGAGTCATTTGCATTTGTCCCAGTATTATTTAGCTGTGGGGGATACCACCAAGGCACGTGTGCATGCTAGAAATTCCTACGATTTAGCAAGTAAGATTAACTTAAAGCGTGATGCGCTGGAGGCGCTTTTACTGTTAGCCCAAAGTGATGTTGAACAGGAGACTTTTTACCTAGCAAAGCACATATCGCTTAACAACGAATTAAATATTGAAGAGCGGCGGCTTCGAAATAAATTTGCGCGAATTCAATTTGAAACCGATCGTTATATTGATAAAACTGAGAAATTGGAGCGGACATGGTTTTGGACAATTGTTGGTAGTCTTTTTTTGATTACCATCTTAGTTTTAATTTTAGTTCTGCTGAAACAACGATCCAAGACGAAAGAATTGGAGTTTGAGATGAAACAACAACTGGCTGATGAACAGATATATTTACTTACTTTAAAGGAGATAGCGAATTTGGAGAAGGGCAAAATTGAGGAAAGGCGGAGAATTTCAGAAGAGCTACATGATGGGATTTTGGCGAGAATGTTAGGAATACGATTGAATTGGGAAAGGTTAAAAATAGAAGGCTCTAAGGAGGCAATAAGTGAACACAAAAATTATCTACATCATTTGGATTTAGTGGAACGGGAGATTCGAAAAATTTCACACGATTTGCAGAATGAAATCAGATTGCAAGATACAAGATTTGTGAGATGGATGGAACAATTGGTTAAAGAAAGGTCCGTTAGCGGGAATTTTGAATATGAGTTCTATGCCGATGCAGCAGTAGATTGGGAAGGATTTGATGACTATTTCAAAGCGAACGTGTATCGAATGGTAGAAGAGGCTTTACAAAACTGTATTAAACATGCGGAAGCTTTACTCGTAAGTATTTCATTAAAGAAATGGGGGAATTTCGTAGAAATAGAGATCAGAGACAATGGTAAGGGATTTTTAAAATCCGATGGGAATAATGGGATAGGAGTGAAGAATATGATTTCACGAACCAAGAAGTTAAAAGGGATATTTACTATTAATAGTGTGGTTGGAGAAGGGACAGTAATACAAATATTAATTCCAAACAACGATGACTTATGACGGCAACAAAGATAAAAACGATAATTGTCGATGACCATCCATTACTTATTGAAGCCTATAGGAATTCATTAAGGGATATAGAATCGACAAATGATAAATGGAGTTTTAGCATTGAAGAGGCGAATGATTGTGATAGTGCCTTGAAATTGCTTGACAAATTTCAATCTTACTCGCGAAATATCGATTTGGTATTTTTGGATATAAAATTACCTGAGTCGAAAGGTACAACGCATTTATCTGGGGAAGACATTGGAGTGGAGATTAGGCAGCGTTTTCCAGATGCTAAAATTATCATAGCCACCACATTCAATAATAACTATCGAATACATACCATACTCAATACCGTTAATCCGGATGGTTTTTTGATCAAGGGAGATATTAGCACGGAGATTTTGCAGCCTGCCATTATAGAGGTTTTAACCGATCCCCCATTTTATAGCAAAAGTGTACTAAAGTCGATCCGGAGAACGACCAGTCATGATATTTTGCTGGACAAGTGGGATAGAAGGATACTTTATGAGCTTTCCCAAGGAATGAAGATGAAGGAGCTACCGGAAATATTACCTTTTTCCATTGCCGCCATTGAAAAAAGAAAGCGTCATATAAAAGAAGATTTTGGGATAGAGGATGCTGATGACTACAACTTTTACTAAAGGCGCGGGAGTTTGGGTTTATCTAACAAGGAATGGAATTGAAATTGAAATCGAAATCGAAATTGAAATTGAAATCTGTACCTAGCTAAAACAGATTTTTATAAATTTTTTGCTGGTGGCGGGAATTCCTTACAAAGTGTACGGGTTTGCCCTCTATTTAGTAAGGCATAAATACTTTAAATAAACATTGTAGTGGGTTAATTTTACGGCAGTTAAGTTTTGGAACTGAACCCACAAAATGACCTTTGTAAATTCCATATTGACCTATTCAAAAAGGCACTTCGTTCTTGTCGTGGCTTATTTATATATTTTGTTGTTTGTTTATGCAGCAGTAAGTAAGCTTTTGGATTTTGAGACTTTTACCGTGCAATTGGCACAGTCTCCTTTACTCAGTGCTTATGCGGGAATCATTGCTTGGTTAGTTCCAGGGCTAGAGATTTTGATTTCAATTTTCCTTATGATACCTCGATATAGACGTGTAGCTCTCTATGCTTCGTTTTTCTTGATGGTAATGTTTACTACCTATATTGTAATCATCTTAAATTTCTCGGATTTTATTCCTTGTTCTTGTGGAGGGGTTTTGGAGAAATTGGGATGGACGGAGCATCTAATCTTTAATATTGTTTTTATTGGGTTGGCCGCTGTTGCCATTTTATTATCGAAGCCTTGGCTTACGAAAAGGAAATTATTAGCACTAGTAATTCTTGCCGTCGTGGGAATGGGTGTTGTGGCTTTGTTATTTGCTTTTTCGGAGAAGAAAATGCAACGAAATAATGCGTTTATAAGAAGATATCCTCACCATCCAATTATAAATAAGGACACTATTGATTTGGGATATAATTCGTTTTTCTTTGCAGGAGCGAGAGATAATAGTACAATATATTTAGGAAATTTTACGGCACCTTTAAATGTACTTCGTATATCGGAAAATTCTGAGGATACAATTTCATATCGGATCGATCTTCCTAAAGACAATTATGTCTATCGCTATCCACAAATACGTATATTGAACGATCTTTTTTATCTTTTTGACGGGACTATACCTATAATCCACGTTGGAAGTATAAAGGATTGGAAGGTTAGGGCTACATACCATCCACAAGCTTATTTTGCTTTTGCAGAACCCGTTATTGACTCAGCTGTCGTTATTCGTAGTGTGAGCACCCTGACCGGCAACAATGTTTTAGGAACAATTGAATTGGATTCGGTTTCTGAAGTTACCATACATTCCCATGCTTTATCAGATACCTTGGACGGCTATTTTTATAGTGAGGGACAATTAATATTCAATAAACAGATCAACAAAATCATCTATGTCTATTATTATAAAAACAAGTATTTATCATTTTCGTCTGACTTTTCAAACTACCGGCTTTTAAAGACAATCGACACCATCAACTTCCCACAAATTGATGTGAAGGAACTGTCGACTTCCAATGAGGTTCATATTGGAGGGAAATCAATAATTGTAAATAGGCTCTCTTCGACTTATGGAAAGTATTTATTTATCAATTCTAATAGATTGGGGCGTTTTGAACCAGAACAAATTTTGGATAAGGCTTCAATTATTGATGTTTATAACATCACAACCAACACTTATCAATTTAGTTTTTATTTATACCGACATAATTCTGAAAAGCTACGCTCTTTTAAGGTTTATGGCAATACACTATATGCATTAATTGGCAACAAGCTATATATCTATACAATCAAAAAAGGATTCATAACTCCAAATGAATAAAAAACTTTGCGCGAAGGCAGGAATGGAGCTGAAAACCTGTATAAAAGAGTAGGCGTAATTTCTAATTTAAATTTAAAATAATGAAAACAATGAGAAAAACCTGGCTTTTGCCCATAGTGGTGTTTGCCATAGCAATTGCAAGTGCATTTGCGAGCAATGTGGAAGAAATCAATCCTCCTCCTGTTTTGGGATTTATTGATGCTCCACATCCTTGTCAAATTTCGACCCAATGTTCACTCATCGGTGAAGTGGCCTGTAAGATAGGAGCTAAAACAGCCTATAGAATGAACAGTTCCAACACTGCTTGTGACATAGTTGCGTGGAAATTACAATAGTAATTTCAATTTATTAATTGAGAAAGGCTGGAATATCCAGCCTTTCTTTATTAAAATTTCTTCATCCAAGTTTTTTTAGGTTCTCCCTTGAGATAATGATCGAACCACTCCCACATTTTGTACGTAAAATCAACCTGAGGTGGGAAATTAAAAAAATCGTGGCCTTCATTTGGATAGATGAGCATAATATGTTCTTTATTCAAAACTCTGAGAGCGTTATACATTTCTACCGATTGTTGCCAGTTGATATTTTCATCCTTATCACCAGTATAAGTCAACAGAGGTGTTTTTAGATTCTTCACAAAGTTTATGGGAGAATTTTGTAGGTACAAATCAGGAATATCGAAATAGTTTTTCGCAAATCTCTGTTGGTCATGTAGAAACCTAGCGGCCTGAGGTTTTTGCCAACCCCAAGCTACGGACAGGTAGAAACTTAAGATATTATGATAACCCGAACCACTTATTGCAGCTGCAAATAAATCGGTTTGGGTTACAATAAATGATGTTTCAAACCCTCCAAATGAATGACCAAAAAGGCCCAAGCGGTTTCTATTGACAAAACCTTTTTTCAAGACTTCTTCGACTCCAGCTGTAACGCAGCTTAGCGCAGAAATTCCAGGTTCATTTATTTTATACGCAATGTCTGGACAAAAAACGAAATAGTCGCGAGTGGTGAAATTGGAAATATTTAAATCAGCTCCATTATAGAGAGAAGGATTTTTATATTTATGAAGTCTATCACTCATTTTTTCATAGATAAAAACAACCATCGGATATTTTAACTTTGGATTGAAATTGGAGGGATAAAACAAAGCTCCATTTAATTTCGTTGATGGGTTTATTGGGTTTGTATATCCAATCAATTCTGATTTTCCCCAATTAAATTGCTCGTGCTGTGGGTTGCTTTGATATAATAGAGTATTCTCCTTGGTTTCCAAATCTACCATATGAATTGCGGGTGGCTCCATATATCTTTCTGTACTATAAAATATTTTATTGCCGTTAATAGCCTGTCCTGCATTAGAAATGTATGAATCCCCATAAACAAGAGTCTGAATTTTTATATTATCCTTTAAATAATAAAGTCCCCTATTTCCATTTTGCCGATCATTAGTCTTTACCAAGATGCCTTTCTTTAAATCGAAAGTATTTGCACGATACCCAAGAAAGTTATGCGATAGTGTAGTGGTGGCATGGGGTTTATAGATTCTGGCTACTGAACCGTTGGGAATTTCATCTGTCAGTTTTTTAAAATTCGTTCCATCTGGCTGAATGGCCCAAATACCAAATTCATCATATAATAATACTTCTTCGTCAGAGGATGTCCATCCTGCTAATCCATAAGGGGGTTTTACCCCGGAATAATCATACTCATCATTTCTAAAGTTCGACGGGATGTTTCGTGTAATATTATGATGGACATTCAATTCAGCATCATATATCCACCAGTCTGTATTATCAAAATAATTCAAGTACCTTCCTGTGGGTGAAATTTGAATTGGCATATACTCGGTCCTTGAGATTACAAATTGTTCTTTCCCAGTGACAGTATTATATACGAATATTGGATACTCTTCCCACGGATCGTCAGTACCTGGCACATCATCTAGGAGGCTATAGGTAAACACATATTTTCCATTGCTGCCCCAGACACTCTGGGAACTAACGGTTTTCCCCATTTGTTTTAACTTCCCATCCTTTTTATCGAAAGCAAACATAATTGGTGGATTATTTAAAAATGATTCATTACCAGCAAGGGATGGGTATATTAATAGGTCTTTGCTATTCCATACTTGAACGTTTGAACCATGGTCGGTTTTGGTTTCTTCAGGAACTTGTTTTTGAATATGGAAAAATAATATTTCTTCATCTGGAGAAAAATGCAAGGTTGTGCCAATATTATTTACCACTTTTATGGGATATGGGAATTCTCTATTCTGAGTAGGATTAAAAACTCTTCCGGTATTTGGGTAGTCAATATTATAAATCCAATGTACTCGATTGTCTTTCTGTTGTTCCAATTCCTCAAAAAACGCTAAGGATTTATCTGCTCCCCAAATAATTTTTTTATAGGGATTGGGGCCTTTTTCTAATAGAGTTACGGGACTTTGATTCTTTAATTTGAGTACACTTATCTGATAACCCGTGGACGATTTTTGGGAAAAGGCAAGATGGGTACTGGAATTGTCAAAATTATAATCCACAATATTGGAAATGGTAATCAAAGGTTCTCCACCTATTTCAGATATCAATAGGTTTTTGGATTTGGCGTGATCGGTATCTTTCACTTCCTGAACGGCTGCAAAATATTTTCCGTTCGCACTGGTTTTATAATCAACTACGTCTCGGATGGTTATTTGTGTATTGCTTTTAAGATTTATACTTTCAAGACCATCATCATTCAAAAATAATAAGGAATTGGAATTCACAGGAAAACTCTCTCGATAACCATTTGCAAAAAGCAATGTTTTATTACTTTCAACATGTTTTATCACCAAGGTGTCTTCTCCGGTTTCAGTATATTTGTGGAATGATGTCCATTTTCCATTTTCATCAATAGAAGCTGGTGATATATGGTGCCACAAGGAATAGTCTTTAACCTCTATGTTTTTCTTTTTGATTACTTGCCCCCAGAGAGGGCAAGCCAAACAAAAACACATGAATAAAACGGACTGATTAAAGCTAATCCAATTTAATTTAAAGTCGTTTCTTTTCATGTTTATTAGTATCCAGGATTTTGTGGTTTGAGATTAGGGTTGAGAAGCAAGTCTTTTTCAGGCAAGGGTAATAGTCTATCGGTTGAGTTCCATCCAGGTTTAGTGGCACCCAATTCATTATCTAGCTTATTGAATCTTTTCAGGTCAAAAAAGCGGTGCCCTTGTTCTGTAAAAAATTCTACCTGTCTTTCGTGAAGAATTGCATTTAAAATTTCTTCGGAACTTGAGGCAGGGGTTGGAATTAATCCAGCTCTTTGTCGGATTAAATTTATATCTGCCTTAGCACCAGACAGGTCTCCGAGCATTGTCCTAGCTTCGGCACGAATTAAAAAAACCTCAGCCAGTCTAATAATTTTTGAATATTCTACATTGCTTCCTTCGCCTGCTCTGTGTTTATATTTATAGGGATAAAACCAACTAGTGGTTCCATCAGAAACCTCTCCAATCCAATACTCCCTGCGCAAGTCACCAATCTCAAAGACACTGAGGAGAGAGGAAGTTAGGGCACGGGAAGGAGGTGGTGTTGTCTCAAATATAAAGTTTTGGGCTTCTAGGGTATTTTGGCCCTCAAATTCAGGTTGAAATTGCCAGATTGTGGCAACGCTTTCTTTTAAAAATACCGTTTCAGGGTTGTCATTCCAGGCACTTGATTCTATAACTTTAGTGGCCATTTGCTCTGCCTTCTGCCAATTTTCAGAATAGAGGTAAGCTTTAGAAAGTAGGGCGGTAGCTGCTGAACGGTCTGGCCGCACCTTTTCTCCACTTGGATCTAATTCTGGGAGTAATTGACGGGCTTCTTCCAAATCGGAAATTATTATATCAAATACTTCAGATTCTCTATTCCTCTTAGCTATTTTATTTTCTATGTGATTTGTGGTGGTAATGTATGGTATATCACCAAATAGATTGACTAAATAGAAATGGATTAATGCTCTAATGAAGAGGGCTTCCCCTCGAAAATGATCACTTTGTTCGGGAGTGAAATAATCGGAGTTGGTAACGCCTTCAACAATAGCATTTGCGGCGTAAATCTGATTGTAACAACCATTCCAAATTTCTTCTATCGTCGTATTTGTAGCCAAAATGGAATTTTTATAGAAATCTTCTTCCTGTAAGCCAAAAGCACTATAATAATCAAGTTCATCGGCATAATTTCCCAAAAGGATGCTGAGTCCTTGCGGAGCTCCTGTCAACAAAACATTGGAGCGTAATTGGGCATAAATACCAACCATTGTCGCCTCCACTGTCTTGGTATCGGTAAAGAGTGTTTCTCCGCTGATAAGATAATTTGGCGTATCGACTTCGATGAAGTCCTCACAACCGAAGGAGAAAATTAATAATGTGAAGCACAAAAGTAGGGATGGCCTCGCCGAAATATTTTTTATAAGTTTTTTCATAATTCAATTCTTTTAAGGTTATAATTTTAGTTCCAATCCAGCACTTATCACTCGTAAGGGAGGGAGTTGGTCTAATGATTGGGTTTCGGGGTCCATTCCAAGAAAATTTGTAATTGTGAATAGATTCTGTGCCATTAGATAGATACGGCAGTGAATGGCCACATCGCTCAATCTAGGTACTGTATATGCCAGAGAAATATTTTTCATTCTTATAAAAGAGGCATCAGATATTGCGGCATTGCTGTTTAATAATTTACCATATGCGCTATATGCAGCATCATTATATCCAGCACTATACATTTGGGTATAACCGTCGTCACCTTGCTGCTGCCAGTGGTCTAATACCGCTGTTGGCTGATTTGCCATAATTCCTGGAAGCACGGAAGTATATAAGTAATTATACCCCGTCTGTTTTACAAACTGCATTTGAAAGTCTAATGAAATATTCTTGTAGGCGAGCGTGTTTCCTAGGCCACCATAATAATCGACGCCAACCCGGACTGGTATTTTATCGTTAGGATTTGTTATGAGACCATCCCCATCGTAATCCTGAAAGGTATAGAGACCCGTTTGTGGATCTACTCCTGTATAGTTATAAACTAATGCAATATCCAGCGGTTGCCCCACTACAAAGCGGTTGGAATAAGTTGAAGCCTCGAGATCTGGAAACGATATAAGTTTGTTTCTAGGGAAGCTCAACTGTGCACTGGTGTTCCATTTGAATCCGTCATTTTTAATATTAAATGAGGAAATTTCAAACTCCCAACCTTTATTTTCTACGGTAGCATCCAAATTTGCAGTTAATGAGGAGAACCCTGTAGTTCCTGGCAGCGGAATCCCCACTAACTGACTGGAAGATCGATTGCGATAAAAGGCAGAAGACAGAAATATACGGTCGTTTAATAACCCAAGTTCAAGAGCGACTTCCAATTTTCTATTTGATTCCCAACCGAAATTTGGATTATATAGTCTAGATGGTTGAAGTCCCTTGATATTCTGATACGAAAGTCCATTACCTACATAGGTGTCCAAATACCCATAGTTACCAATTTGATCATTACCACTGCTACCATAACTACCTCTTAATTTCCCATAGTTCAAAAAGGGAAGGTGATCTCTTATTAAGGATTCATTGCTAAATAACCAAGCGGCACCTATCGCGCCAAAATGTGCAAAGCGGTTTTCCGGTCCAAAACGGCTTGATCCATCTCTACGTCCCGTAAGGTTAATTATATATTTCTGTTGCCAGTTGTAGTTAATCCTTCCATAGATAGCGTTGTATCTATACTCGTCATCATTACTTGAAAGGATAGTTAGGTTTGAGGCGGAGGCAATGTCATATATCAAGTTATTAGAGGTAAAGCCCTGTGCGTATTGATAAAGGCTGCTATTACTTTCACTTTGAAAAGTGGTTCCCACGAGTAATGACATTTCACCTTTACCAATTTTTGAATTATATTCCAATTGCGGTTCAACAATCCAAGAACTGCGTTTGGCTGTATTAAGGGTTATGGAGGAATATTCGGTTCCTAATCCATACGCGGGGTTATAAATTGAATTTGGAGAAGTGCGTGTCTCTTCCAAGTTAATTTCATTATATCCAAAATTGGTTTGAATTTTAAAATTTTTAAAAAGGGAATAAGAAATATTTCCGCTGGCCAGAAAGGTTTTGGTTTGTGAAAGGTATCTGGCCGCAAGTTGCGCCAACGGATTGTCGAAGGTGCCATTTTCCCAATTCAGGTCTCCATTCTCATCATAAAGTGCTGGTGCATTTGGTGGCAAAGTCAAGGCTGGGGTAACAAAAGCTGTAGTTGGAAGGTCATTTTTATCGGACACATAATTAGTGGTAAACTGAACAAACAATTTATCATTGGGGGAGGTATGGGAGGTACTTGCAAGGATGGCATTTTTTTTATAGTCGAAATCTCCAGGAAAAACGGTGGTTTCGTTTTGGTGATTTCCCCTCAATAAGAATATTGTCTTATCACTTCCACCGGTGATGGAAGCATCCACCGTATTGTAATAGGCGGTTTTCCCTAAAAACTCCTTTTGCCAATCGGTATTACGAGTTTGATCCCAGGTGCCGTTAATATCGTATTCATAATCAGGATATTCTGTAAACCCATCATTAGCAAAAGCTTCACTCCGCATGGTAAGATAGTCTGCCGTTTTTAGGAGGTTCATTTTACGGGTAATGCTTCCCACACCAGTACTTGATCGGATTTGGAAGATTGTTTTTCCTGATTTTCCTTTTTTGGTAGTAATGAGCACCACTCCGTTAGCACCCCGGGAGCCATAAATTGCTGTGGCATCTGCATCTTTTAATATTTCAATGCTTTCAATATCAGATGGGCTTATACCGTTCAAGGCACTTTGGGCTCTTCCAAGCACTGTTGAGACCGCATTATTTCCCAATGATTGTGAGGGATATGGCACCCCGTCCACAACATAGAGGGGTTCACTTCCATCTGCTCGAATGCTATTACGTCCACGAATATGAACCGAAAAGCCACCTCCAGGAGCGCCGGTGTTCTGCACAATATTAACCCCTGCCATTCTTCCTTCTAAAGCAGCCAAGAGGTTATTGACGGGTTGGGTTTCGATTTGTTTTGCGGTTATTCGTGATATACTCCCTGTTTTTTTCCTATTGGAAACCTTATAATAACCTGCATTTATCACCACTTGGTCCAGCGAAGTGGCATTTGGTTGCATTACCACATTTATGATGGTGCGATTTCCCACAGCTATTTCTTGGTTTTTGTAGCCCATATAGGTAAAAACTAAAGTATCTGAAGGATGTGCGATAATAGTGTATTCGCCATCCAGATTGCTCTGGGTGCCCTTGGAGGTGTTTTTAATTACTATGTTTACGCCGGCCATCCCCATACCCAGGGAGTCTTTTACGACTCCCTTTATGTTGCCTTGCGGAAAGGCTTTGCTAATTCGGCGGGTAATGGTTATGTAATTGTCCTTTGTCATGGTAATTGTATAATCTGCTGGGGGAAGGCATTGTTTTAATAGCTCATTTACCTTGACGGTACCTTTTTTGAGTTTTATTTTGGGTAAATCTTTAAAAATATTGGATTGGTAGATGAAGGTGCATGCTGTTTGTTTGCCAATTATTTCAAAGACTTCGAAGATGGTAACTGTCCTATCT